>NZ_JAKJEW010000016.1:0-99666 GCF_022705245.1 Candidatus Skiveiella danica
CAATCCGCTTCAGAAAGCACGCCCTCTCGCCTGACCTCCATCAGAATGTTGCGTGCCACCCGAAACAGAAGAGAACCTAAAAACCGCCCAATCCCGGCGCTGCAAGGTCATGAGTCGCTACATTTATTGAAGCACTCAGTGCGTTGAGCGTTAGGCAAGCCCGGATCAGGCGGCCGCGTCCGGCCCGAGCTGGCGCGCCAGCACCGCCTTCTGCACCTTGCCCAGCGCGGTGCGGGGCAGCGCGTCCACGCAGACCCAGCGGCGCGGCAGCTTGTAGCGGGCGATACGCCCACCCAGGAATTCGGACAGCACAAACTCCCAATTCGATAGCGTCTCCTGACCATTTGACGAAGGGTTTGTGGCATTTTGATGCTTAAAAACGACCACCGCGACCAGTTTTTCGCCCCATTGGGCGTCCGGCAGGCCCAGCACGGCGCAGTCCGCCACCAGTGGATGGCTGGCCAGCAGGTGTTCGATCTCGGCCGGGTAGATGTTCTCGCCGCCTGAAATGACCATGTCCTTGGCCCGCCCCACCACGGTGTAGCTGCCGTCGGCCGCCTGGCGCGCGAGATCGCCGCTGTGGAACCAGCCCTCGGGGTCCACCGCGGGCTGGTCGGGCCAGTAGTGGCGCACCACGTTCGGCGCGCGCAGCCACAGCTCGCCCACACCGTCGCGCGCGTCGGCCAGCCTCACCTCCACCCCGCGCGCCGGCCAGCCGCAGGCGCCCGCGTGGCTGGCAGCGTGCGCGGGGGTAAGGGCGATGGAGAACGGCCCGGTCTCTGTGGCGCCATAGACGTTGCACAGCGGCACACCACGCGCCAGGAAGGCGTCCACCAGGGCCGCCGGCAAGGTGCTGGAGCCCGCCCAGACGGCGCGCAGGCCCGACAGGTCGGTCGCGTCCCAGGCCGGGTGTTCGATCAGCGCCTTCATCGTGGCCGGCACCTGCAGCGTGAGCGTGGGGCGGTCCCGGTTGATGGCATCCAGCGTGGCACCCGCGTCGAAGCGGGCGTGCAGCAGCACCGCGGCGCCGACGTACAGCGCCGGCAGCGTCTGGATGCACAGGCCTCCGACGTGAAACAGCGGCAGCACGGTCAGCACCTGGTCGGCCGCCGTCAGCACCTGCGCCTCGCTGGCGGCCACCATGTTGGCCAGCAGGTTGGCCTGGGTGTGCACCGCACCTTTGGGCCGCCCGGTGGTGCCCGAGGTGTAGACCAGCAGCGCGGGGGATTCGGGCGTGGCGTGGACAGGCGCGTCGCCGGGCGACGGGGTCGCGATCAGCGTGTCGATGGCGTGCGCAGGCAGACCGGCCGCTTGTGCCAGTGCCATTGCGGCCTGCGCCCATGCCGCATCGTGCAGCACGCAGCGCGGGGTGCAGTCGGCCAGCACCGCCTGCCACTCCGCGCTGGCCAGGCGAAAGTTCAGCGGCACCAGCAGGGCGCCGATGCGCGCCAGCGCGAACAGCAGGGTGATCTGGTCCGGATGGTTCAGGCCGAGCCAGGCCACGCGGTCGCCGGGTCGCACCCCCCATTCGTGCCACAGGCGCGCGGCGGCACGGGCCGTGCGGCGCGCCAGCTTGCCATAGCTGACATCACGGCCTTCGAAGCGCATCGCCAGCGCCTGCGGGCGGCTGCGGGCGTGTTGCAGCAGGACATCGTCCAGCGTGCGCAGACCCGGCGGCAGGGGCGAAATGGCCGGTGGTCGGCCAGCGGGCGGATCGGGGGGCAAGTTGGGGCTCATTTACTCAACTTTACCGCTGCTTCAAGGCTGCGCAGCCGCGGCGGCGCACGATGCAACCATGCCTGCCCTGATTACACTGCGCCCATGAGCTCCCGCCTGCTGATGATCGAAGACGACGGCCGCCTGGCCCGGATGGTCGGTGAATACCTGGTCGAGTCGGGCTTTGCCTTTGCCCACGCCGCCGACGGCCTGAGCGGCCTGGCCCGTCTGCAGGAAGAGGCGCCCGACCTGGTCATCCTCGACCTGATGCTGCCCGACATCGACGGGCTCGACGTCTGCCGCCGCATCCGCGCCTTGCCCGGCGACGGCGCGCGCACGCCGATCCTGATGCTGACCGCCAAGGGCGACCCGATGGACCGCATCGTCGGCCTGGAGCTGGGCGCCGACGACTACCTGCCCAAACCCTTCGAGCCGCGCGAGCTGCTGGCGCGCATCCGCGCCGTGCTGCGCCGGCACCACGAGGGGCCGTCAGCCGCCGCCCAGGCCCTGCGTTTCGGCTCGCTGGAGATCGACCGCGACGCGCGCACGGTGAGCGTGCGGGGCGCGGCCTGCGAGCTGACGTCCTACCAGTTCGACCTGCTGGTGGCGCTGGCCGAGCGCGCCGGCCGGGTGCTGACCCGGGACCAGATCATGGAAGCGGTACGCGGCCGCGAGCTCGAAGCCTTCGACCGCTCGATCGACGTGCACATGGGCCGCATCCGCGCGGCCATCGAGGACGACGTGAAAGCCCCCAAGCGCATCCTGACGGTGCGTGGCGTGGGGTACGTCTTTGCGCGGCAGCAAGACTAGAGGTATGTCGCTCTTTTCTGCCTTCTCCCGCCGGCTGTACCTGCGCATCTGGCTGGCCGTGGTGGCCGGTGTGGCGGTGCTGACGCTGGTGGTGGGCTGGGCCTGGCGGGTGGCGGCCGACTACAACACCCCACCGCCCACGCCGAGAGAAATCCTGGTGCGCAACGCGGCCGGCGACTTGATCGGCACCGCGAGCGCCATGCCCGCTCACCGGGCCGGCCTGGGGATGGGCCTGGTGTTCGACGTGACGCTGGCCGACGGCCAGCAACTGCTGTTGCAAATGCCGCCGCGCCAGCACCGGATGGGCGGCGGCGGGCCGCCACCGGCCCCCCCGCCTTACTGGACACGGCCGCCCTACGGTTTTTTCTGGTTGTTGGCCGTGGTCAGCCTGGCCGTGGCGCTGGGGGTCTACCCCATCGTGCGGCGGCTGACGCAGCGCCTCGAAACCTTGCAGCGGGGCGTGCAGCGCTGGGGCGATGGCGACCTGTCGGCCCGCGTGCCCGTCAACGGCGAAGACGAGGTCGCCGACCTTTCGGCACGCTTCAATGCCGCAGCCGAACGCATTGAGGCGCTGATGGCCACCCAGACGCAGTTGCTGGCCTCGCAGAAATCCCTGCTGGCCAACGCCTCGCACGAACTGCGCTCGCCGCTGACCCGCATCCGCATGGGCATGGAGCTGATGGGATCCCAGCCGGGGCCCACGTTTCGCGAAGAGATCTCGCGCAACATTGCCGAGCTGGACCAGCTGATCGATGAAATCCTGCTGGCCAGTCGGCTCGATGCCCGCGAGGCCGACATGGGCACCGTGGAGTCCATCGACCTGCTGGGTCTGGTGGTGGAGGAAAGCGCACGGGCTGGCGCCGAGCTGGAACTGGCCGAGGGCGTGGACAGCCTGCTCGTGCCTGGTGTGGCCAAGCTGTTGCGCCGGCTGGTGCGCAACCTGCTGGAAAACGCGCGTCGCTATGGCGGCGCAGCCGGCGCGCACGGCATCACCGTGATGGTCGGGCGCGAGGGCGCCCAGGCCTTGCTGCAGGTCTGCGACCGCGGCCCGGGCGTGCCACCCGAGCAGCGCGAGCGCATCTTTGAGCCCTTCTACCGGCTGCCAGGCGCCAGCGAGCGCGAAGGCGGTGTCGGTCTGGGCCTGGCGCTGGTCAAGTCCATCGCCGAGCGGCACGGCGGCTCGGTGCGCTGCGAGGCGCGCGAAGGCGGCGGGGCCTGCTTCACGGTCAGGCTGCCGCGCTCAGTGTCCTGAACCTTTGCCGCCCTGGATGCGCGGCCCGGCGCTGTCAGCGCAGCCAGGGCAGCGCCTTGGCACTGGCCGTCATGGCCGGCGGCCTGGCATGCAGGGTTTCACCGTCCAGAATCCGCTGGTAAATCTGCAGATAGCCGCCGGCCATGGCGGCGGCGCTGAAATGTCGCGTCGCCTGCTCGTGGCAGGCCCGTGCATCGAAACCGCCCTGACGCACGGCGTCGGCCAGTTCGCCACGGCCGGCCGACAGAACCCCGCACGCTGGAGGCACCAGTTCGGGCAGGGCGCCGTAGGGGGTGGCATAGACCGGACAGCCGAAATACAGGCTCTCGATCACCGCCAGCCCGAAGGGTTCGTGCCAGAGCACCGGAAAAATCAGCCCGCGTGAACCCTGGAGCAGATCCAGCTTGACCTGCCCGCCCACCATGCCTGCAAAGCTCACCCGCCGCGACCAGGTGAATCGAAAGCCGCGCTTGATGTTCAGACGGGTGCCGCCCAGCACCATCAGGTCAACGCCGGCATCGCCGGCCACGTCGATGGCGCCCTGCACATTCTTCACGCGCCAGGCGGCCTTTCCCAAAAAGTGGCAGTACGGCCGGGGCCGCTCGAAGTCGACCGGGCCATAGGCCTCCCAGTCCAGGCCGTTGTAGACGTACTCGGTGGAGCCGTGGCGCCCGGCGTGGTTGCGCGAGACAAACACCGTGTTCAGCGGCAGGGGTGCGTGCTCCGGCGAGTTGCCGTGCTGCGTCATCAGGTAGGGCCGCTCCAGCGTGGCCAGATCCGGCGGGTTGAACTGGAAATGCACCAGGTCCACATCGGCCGGAATCTGCTCGGCCCACCGGACGCCCTCGCGGATGGCCAGCACCTGTGCAAAGTCGCAGTGCGAGCCCTGCGGCACCAGGTAGCTGACCCGGTGCCCGAGGCGCACCAGGCTCTTGCCGAGGTCCCAGATCACCCGCTCCGTGCCGCCATAGGCAAACACGGGAATGGGCGCGTGATTGACGAACAGGATGTGCATGCGCGGCGGGATTGCAACAGGCCTCAGGCCACCGGCGCAGGCTCCGGCCCACCCGCTCGGGCGCCGGCGCCGATCAGGATCACGGCCACGCTGAGCGACAGCATGATGGCGTAGAAGTTGTGCGCCATGTTCACATTGCTCAGGCCAGCCGTGGCGTGCATGAACAGCACGCCCTGCATCTGGCGTGACGCAACAGGATCAACGCGCCGCAGCCGCCAGGCGCTCGCGCCCAGGCCCGCCAACACGGTCAGTGTGGAAGCCAGTCCGATCAGGCCGCCGTCCATGGCCGCGTGCAGGTACTGGTTGTGCACGTGGCCCACATTGCGCACTTCCTGGAATCGTGCACGTTGATCGAGCGGCAAATCCAGGCCCGCGGACTTGATCCGTTTCAAGCGTTCACGCCCACCGATGCCGATCCAGGGTGATTCCTGAAAGCTTTGCCAACCCAGACGCCAGAGATACATCCTGGCGCCCATGGACGAGCTGTAGTTACCCTCGTTTACCGCCTGTACGGTTTCGTGCCAGCCCTTGCGAAGTCGCAAGGGATCCACGGGCGACGATACTGCCACGGCCACAATGGCCGCGCAAAGAAGACCTGCCATACCAATGCGGCTGGCGGATACCTGACGGTGGTGACTTCGCCACGAAGTGACGAGCAACCAACAGGTCCAAACCATGATGCCATAGGCGCCACGCGACTGGCTTGTCAAAATGCCGCCCAGGCCCGCCACGATGCACACACCATAAACCACTCGATGCCTGGCGGGAACTGCTCGGTCCAACATGAATGGCAGCACGATGCATAGAAGCAAGCTCGTGGCCACCGCCCAAGGAATCGGATTCGAGGGTACTGAATGCCTGTCGTGCCCCGATGCGATCACACCAAATGCCGCTACACACGCCAACGCGACTACAGGCAGCGTCAGCGCCCGCCATCGCTCGGCGCCCGGCAAATGCCGGACAAGCTGATGCGTCGCAACCGCCGCCAGCAGCAGCCGGAACTCCGCATGCAAGGTGTCCGGACGATCCGGCCAGATCAGCGCCACGATGACCGCCAGAGCAGCTGCAAGCGCACAGGCAATCAACCATGCCTTGCTCGCCGACGCACGGTCATCCGTCGCAGACGGTGCCCTGAAAAATGCCACCAGACCGGCCATGCAAAGGAGCAGCCACGCCGCACCCGCAATCTTCGTGTTGGTCGGGGACAGGGCGATGCCGATGCCGAGCACGGCGATCCAGAGCTCCTTCGGATAGGTGCGCCAGCTGGCTGCCGTAGTTCCCATCGTCAGCGCCCCACGTCCGTTGTCAGGCGATCCCGGTCGTAATGCAGGGCCGCATAGCGGAAGAAGCACTCCAGCGCAATGAAAAAGCAGAACAGGAATCCGGGCCCGCCGCCCGTGAAGCCAAGGCGCAGGATGTACAGGCGGATGAAGATCGCCAGTCCCGAGGCCAGTCCGCGCACCACGCCGCCCTGCTTGCCCTGCGCCGCGCGCTTGGCCGCGCCCAGCATGGCGTACTGCGTCAGCTTGTTCAGACTGCCGTGGATCGACTGGCGCGAGAAGTGGCGCAGCCTCGAGCGCATCACGTGCCGCGGCGCAGCGGGCTCTGTCAGCACCGCGTGTTCATGCACCGCGCCTTCAAACTGCACGATCATGTCTCGGCGAAACAGACGCTCCAGACTGGACTGCGACAGAAAGTACGTCAGCTCCTTGCCATAGGCCACCACGCCCCATTCGATTTTCCAGACGGCGCGCGCCCCCGATCGCACGGCGGCCTGGATCTCCGCCTGCAAGGCCGCGGTGATCTCTTCGTCCGCGTCCAGAAAGAAGACGTAGTCGCCGGTGGCGTGCGCCAGCAGGCGGTTGCGCTGCACGGCAAAGCCCTGCCAGTCGGGGTAGACGAAGGTCTTCGCGCCCAGGCCACGGGAAATGGACACCGTGTCGTCCGTGCTGCCACTGTCCACCACGATGACTTCGTCGGCAAACGCCGCACTGCGCAGGCAGCGACCGATCTGGTGGGCCTCGTTCTTGGCCAGTACCGCGACCGTGAGGGTCGGCGGGGGGGAGAGGTCAAGCTTGGACATGGGCGGATCCTGTTCGGGCGGGCTCTGCGCGCCGCTGTTGGGCCAATGCTTCCATCTTCAATGCCCGCAGGCCCCGGAACCGGCCCCAGGCCCGGGCCAGATGCCGCGGCGACGGCAGCAGGATGCGCGCCAGCACATTCAGCACCGACGCCGCCAGCACCCGGCGGCGCAGCCATCGGGCGGCTTCGGGCCCCTGGTGTTTCCAGACGAAGAGAACCTTCGACTGGGCATGGTGAAAGCCCCGCCCATATTCCGCGAGCCAGGGGCGGGTGCCTTTGACGGAGCCGCGCGACAGATGGGTCACGCGCACTGTCGGCAGCACCAGGATCTGGCCCCGCGCGTGGAACACGCGCAGGCAGAGGTCCTCGTCCTCGTAGTAGAGAAAAAACAGCGGATCGAAAAAGCCGAGCGGCGCCAGGCGCGCCATGCGGATCAGCATCACCGCCGCGCAGGCATACCCTACGTTGAGCACGCCGGTGGCTTCGCCGGTCTTCGGCGACCAGGCGTCGCGCGGCCAGCTGTAGTTCACCTGCAGCTGCCCCGAGGCCTCCGTGAGCTGGGGGACGGCCAGGGTTGCCTGCGGCCAGTCGTGCATCGCCTGCACCAGCGCCGCGATCTGAGCGGCGTCGATCAGGCAATCGGGGTTGAGCAGCAAGGCGAATTCCGTCTGCACCGCGGCCAGCGCCGCGTTGTTGGCCACGCCATAGCCCTGGTTGGCAGGCATGACGATCAACCGGGCCGACGGCATCGCCGCGCGCACCCGCGCGCAGCTGTCGTCCGCACTGGCGTTGTCCACCACGATGACGTGGGGAACGCCGGCCAGGCCTGACGCCAGTGCCGCGACGCAATGGGCGCTGTTGTAGGTCACGGTCAGCACCGTGACGCGCTGCAGGGCATCACGCACCGCGTCATCCGGATGGGTCATGGGCAGATGCCGGTCCGAGACCTGCGTCACTCAGGCGGGTCTGCCGTCGCAGGCCGCACGGCTCGGGGAGCTCAATGGGCGTGTCCGACGGTCTCGCCCGCCTTCAGGCGGTACACCGTGCCGCAATACGGGCACTTGGCTTCGCCGGTCCGGGCCACGTCCAGGTACACCTTGGGGTGGCTGTTCCAGAGCTTCATGTCCGCAGCCGGGTTCGGGCAGTACACGCCGCCGTTGTGGTTCAGGTCCTTGGCCAGGAGTTCAATGGTCTGCTTCGTCATATCTACCTTTCATCCGTGAAAGGCCGAAACCCGTCGCTCCAGCGAAGGGCCGGCCCGCAAAACCTCAAACCTTGCTCAGCCAGTGGGCGTATTTCGGGTTGCGGCCGTTGACGATGTCGAAGAACGCGCTCTGGATCTTCTCGGTGATCGGCCCGCGCGATCCGCTACCCAGTTCCACGCGGTCAAGTTCGCGGATCGGCGTCACCTCGGCTGCGGTGCCCGTGAAGAAGGCCTCGTCGGCGATGTAGACCTCGTCGCGGGTGATGCGTTTTTGCACCAGCTCCAGGCCAAGGTCCTTGCAGATGTGCAGCACCGTGTTGCGCGTGATGCCATTGAGTGCGCCGGCCGACAGGTCGGGGGTGTAGACGACGCCGTCCTTGATCACGAAAATGTTCTCGCCCGCGCCCTCGCTGACGAAGCCGGTCGAGTCCAGCAGCAGGGCCTCGTCATAGCCATCGTCCAGCGCCTCCATGTTGGCCAGGATCGAGTTGGTGTAGTTGCTCACGGCTTTGGCCTGGGTCATGGTGATGTTGACGTGGTGCCGCGTGTAGCTGGAGGTCTTGACGCGGATGCCGCGCCGCATGCCCTCTTCGCCCAGGTAGGCGCCCCAGGCCCAGGCCGCGACCATCAGGTGGATCGTGTTGCCCTTGGGGCTCACACCGAGTTTTTGCGAGCCGATCCAGGTCAGCGGGCGCAGGTAGCAGCTCTCCAGCTTGTTCTCGCGCACCACGGCCTTTTGCGCTTCCATCACCTCGTCCATCGTGAACGGGATCTTCATGCGCAGGATCTTGGCGCTGTTGAACAGGCGCTGGGTGTGCTCTTCAAGCCGGAAGATCGCCGTGCCATTGACCGTGTTGTAGGCTCGAACGCCTTCGAACGCGCCGCAGCCGTAGTGCAGGGTGTGGGTCAGCACGTGGATTTTGGCGTCGCGCCAGTCAACCATCTGGCCGTCCATCCAGATCTTGCCGTCGCGGTCGGCCATGGAAGGGGGAAGTGCGCTCATGAGTGGGTCCTTTGGATTGCGGGTCCTGGCAAAAAAGGGATTTTACGGCGCGGGCGGCGCTTCACCGGGTGCCGGGTCGGGCTCCGGACTCGGGCGAAGCAGGGTCCATCCCACCAGCTTGCCGCCCCGGAACTCGCAAGTGACCTGCGAGTCGCCGCCATCGGTCCACCGGTAGAACTCGGGTTGCTCGTCTTTCGGGCTCTGCAGCGCACCCAGGGACCGGGTCATCGCGATCACGTGCATCAAGGTCATGCCCTTGCGCAGCTTGGCGTTCAGCATGACCGCGCTGGCCACAAACCCGATCGGTCGGTCGGCGGCGCGCTTGAGGATGGTGAGCAGCCGCGTGTAGTGCAGCAGCACCCACATCATCAGGCCGCCCCCGACCAGCGCCACCCCCTGCCAGCCGTAGGATCGCCACGCCCCGCCCAGCAGCAACAGGCACACGACGGGGACAAAGATTTTCTGCAAATTCATGGCCCGGATTGTCCTATGGCCCGCCTGCGACTTGAATACGGAGACTGCGTAGGCGCCCGTCGTCAGCCGAGGCCGCGCACCAGTTCCATCGCGTCCTCGATCCGCTCGACCGGGTGGATCGTCAGGCCCTCAAAAGCCTTGTCGTTCTTCTTCGGCAGATTCGCCTTGGGCACCACCGCGACGGAAAACCCCAGTTTGGCGGCCTCTTTCAGCCGCTCCTGGCCTCTTGGTGCGGGCCGCACCTCACCGGCCAGCCCCACCTCGCCAAAGGCGATGAAGCCCTTGGGCAGCGCCTTGCCGCGCAGGCTCGACGTGATCGCCAGCATCACCGCCAGGTCGGCCGCCGGCTCGCTGATGCGCACACCGCCCACGGCGTTGACAAACACGTCCTGGTCCATGCAGTTCACGCCCGCGTGGCGGTGCAGCACTGCCAGCAGCATGGCGAGCCGGTCGCGATCCAGCCCCACGCTCAGGCGTCGTGGACTCGGGCCGCCGGTGTCCACCAGCGCCTGGATTTCCACCAGCATCGGCCGCGTGCCCTCCAGCGTCACCATCACGCAGCTGCCGGGCACCGGCTCGCTGTGCTGGCTCAGAAAGATCGCGCTGGGGTTGCTCACGCCCTTGAGACCCCGCTCGGTCATCGCGAAGACACCGATCTCGTTCACCGCACCAAAGCGGTTCTTGATGGCGCGCACCAGCCGGAAGCTGCTGTGCGTGTCGCCTTCGAAGTACAGCACCGTGTCCACCATGTGCTCCAGCACGCGCGGACCGGCCAGCGCACCCTCCTTGGTCACATGGCCGACCAGGACCACCGCCACGCCGCTGGCCTTGGCCGCGCGGGTCAGATGCGCCGCACATTCGCGCACCTGCGCCACCGAACCCGGTGCGGAGGTCAGCTGGTCGGAGTACACCGTCTGGATCGAGTCGATCACGGCGATGTCCGGTTTCGCCGCGTCCAGCATGTGAAGAATCTTTTCGAGCTGGATCTCCGCCAGCACCTGCACCTGCGAGCCATCCAGCCCCAGCCGGCGTGCCCTCAGCGCGACCTGCGCGCCGCTCTCCTCGCCGGTGACGTAGAGCGTCTTTTGTCCGCTGCGCTGCAGCGAATCCAGCGCCTGCAGCAACAGCGTCGACTTGCCGATGCCGGGGTCGCCACCGATCAGCACCACGCCACCCTCGACGATGCCGCCGCCCAGCACGCGGTCCAGCTCATCCTGCCCGGTCGGGGTGCGTTCAAAATCGCTGGCCTCGATCTCGCCCAGGGTGGCCACCTCGGCGGTCCTGGCCAATGAGGCAAAGCGGTTGTTGCGGGTGGACGCCACCGGTTCGGCCACGGACTCGATCAGCGAGTTCCAGGCCCCGCAGGCCGGGCACTTGCCGAGCCACTTGGCGCTGGTGCCGCCGCAGTCGTTGCAGACGAAGATCGTTTTTTCCTTGGCCATGCGGCAAGCCTACCACCCGCCCGGGCGGCGCGCCTCACCCACGGCGCCGGTCAAAACCCTGGGCCAGCGAGCGCGTCACTTCGGCGGCGTCCACCGGCCGGCAGCCGCTGGCATTCTGACCTGACCACAGAGGAGAAAAATCACCCATGCCTTGCTGCTCGCCCCAGGCGCGCAGCGGCGCCATCGCGGCCGTGGCCAGTGGGAAAGCCGGTGCGGCCGCGCTCATGACACCCAGTTCGCGCATCACCCGGTTGACGATGCCGCGCGCCGGGCGGCCGGTGAAGACGTTGGTCAGCGCGGTGTGGCGGGCGGCGTCGCTTTGCAGCGCGACACGGTGGATCGGGCTGGTGGTGGCCTCCGTGCACAGCAGGTAGGCCGTGCCGACCTGCACGCCCGCGGCGCCCAGCGCCATGGCGGCCGCCACGCCGGCCGCGTCCGTGATGCCGCCGGCGGCGATGACCGGCACGTTCACGGCGCCCAGGATCTGGGGCAACAGCGCCAAGGTGCCCATCTGGGTCGTCACGTCGTCCGTCAGGAACATGCCGCGGTGGCCGCCGGCTTCCAGCCCCTGGGCAATGATGGCATCGGCGCCATGGGCCTCCAGCCACAGGGCCTCCTCCACCGTGGTGGCCGACGACAGCACCCGGGCGCCCCAGGCTTTGACCCGCTGCACCAGCGCGGGTGCGGGCAGCCCGAAATGAAAGCTGACCACGGCGGGACGGAATGCTTCAAGCAGATCGGCCGCCTCCGCGGTGAAAGGCACGCGCCCCGCGCCGGCGGGAACCACCGTGTTATCCAGCCCGGCTTCGGCGTAGAACGGGGCCAGCGCCACGCGCCAGGTGGCCTCGCGGGTGACGTCTGGAACCGGTGGGGTATGGCAGAAGAAGTTGACGTTGAAGGGCCGCTGCGTGCCGGAGCGCAGAGTCTGCAGTTCGGCACGCAGCACCTGCGGCGTGAGCATGGCTGCAGGTAGTGAACCCAGTGCGCCGCCATTCGAGACCGCAAGGGCCAGCGCGCTGCCCTGCACGCCCGCCATGGGCGCCTGGATCAGCGGTAGATCGATGCCCAGCAAAGCACCCAAGTTGGTTGTCATTCAGATTCCTTTGAGTCAGTCTGAAAGTGAAGCGGTTGCGGCGAACCGGAGCGCTCGGCGTGCCGGATTGCCACGGTCGAGGCCATCCGCCTACAGCACTCCCGCCAGGCGCAACGCCCAGCTGCCGATCAGGAACAACCCGCCCGCCTTCCACAAGGCTGGACCGATCCGCCATCGGGTCACCCGGCGTCCCGTCCAGGCTTCCCAGGCCAGCTGAGCCGCACGGGCCGCAGCGATGACAAACAGTGGCATCAAGCCCGGATTGGCCTGCCACGCCACCATCAGGTCGCCCTGCGCCAACGCGGCGCAGGCATGCGTGCCACCGCATAGCGGGCAGGGCTGCCCGGTGAGGTGGCGGAAACCGCACAGCGGCACGCCCGTGGCCAGCAGCAGCGGCGCGACGCCCAGCGCCAGCGGCCAGCCCAGCAGCGGTACAGCCCGCCAACCACGCTCAGCGCGGGTCAGCTGCGTCGCGTCAGGCCCGTGTGATGGCAAGCGGGCCTCCGTCCGTGATCTGCCTGGCCATGTGATAGAAGCCGATCATGCCGATGGGCAGGGTGAGGAAGATGCCGACGCCGCAGAGGAGCGCACCCAGCGAGCCCACGATGCTCAGCACCAGCGAGCAGATCACTGTGCCGAGCAAGTTGGCCTTCACCGCTTCGAAGGCCCGCTTGATGGCGTTGATGCCGTCTTTTTCGCCTGCCGCCACCAGGTACGCGGCCGTGGGCACCAGGCCGATGATCAGCAGGCCCGGCACGAAGCACAGCATGAAACCCACCGACACGATCAGACTGGACAGCAGCACCGCCAGCAAGGCCGGCACGAAGTCGTCAAAGCCTTTGAAGACGTCGGTGAACTCCACGGCCTCGCCACGTTCTTCTTTCTGGATCATGCGCATGTAGCCCACCACCATCGGGCCGGACAGGATGCCGGCGCTGACACCACCGACCACGCCGATCAGAACAACGGCCAGGATGTGGGCCACGGGGTTCTTCTTGAATCCGTCGATGCCGGCGGACAGACAGGAGCCGATGTCGGGAGCAGCCATGTTCAAACCTCGCTTTGAAAAAACAGGGAAGACCGGAACCCGTCCCCGCTGGCGCCGTGCGCCGACACACCTGCGAACACGGCAGCAAGGGGACAGTTGCCACTGTAACCGCATCGACCCGGGTTAACCCGCAGATTGAAGCACCCAAAATCATTTAATATATTAAATAAATGCCAGCCACCACTCCCTTCATCCACCGCAACCTGCCGCGCCTGCTGCTGCAGGCGCGCGAGGCCGTGATGCTGCACACCCGACCCAGTCTGCGCGGACAGGGCCTGTCGGACCAGCAGTGGCGTGTCTTGCGGGTGCTGGGCGAACACGCTGCAGACCCTGGCGGCCTGGAAACCGGGCGCGTGGCCCGCGAGGCGTACCTGCTCGGGCCCAGCCTGACCGGCGTGTTGACCCGCATGGAACGCGACGGCCTGATCAGTCGATGCCGCTGCCCGGACGATGCCCGGCGCACCGTGGTGCGCGCCACGGCGCAAGGGCTGGCCCTGGTGCAAACGCTGTCCCACACCATCGAGGCGCACTACGCCTGGGTCGAAAGCCAGCTGGGCAAGCCGAAGCTGAGCCAGCTCTATGCCCTGCTGGACGAACTGATTGCCCTGGAACAACCCGCCGACCTCGCCAGCGCCGCTGAACCGGACGCCGAAGAATGAACCCCTCTGCTGCACCTTTCCTGCCCGACGGCACCGTCTATGGCACGCTGCTGAACTTCCGCCACGAGCAAGCGCTATGGGCCGCGCGCGCCACCGAGCCGCCCTACAAGGCGCCGCCGCAGGCCCCGGTGTTGTTCATCAAGACCGCCAACACCTTCAGCGCCCAGGGCGCCGCCATTTCGCTGCCCGCGGACGTGCCGGAGGTGGAGGTGGGGGCTTCACTGGGCCTTGTCATCGCCAATTTTGAATCTCCTTTTTTGGCTCATCCCAGCGTGGAATGGTCACGTTCAGCTATTAATATTGAAGCATCTGCCGGACTGCCACGTGTGGCGGGCTGTGTGCTGCTGAACGACCTCTCGGTGCCTCACGCCAGCTACTACCGCCCGCCCGTCAAGTTCAAGTGCGTGGACGGCTTTCTGGGCATCGGGCCGCGCTGCGTGCCGCTGGCCGAGGTCGGCGACATCAACGCGCTGACGCTCGAAGTCCGTATCAACGGCGAGCTGCGCCAGACCGTCGAGTTCAGTGGTCTGGTGCGCCATGCCGCTACGCTGCTAGCCGACGTCAACGCCTTCATGACGCTGCAGCCCGGCGACATCCTGATGCTCGGCAGCGACTGCCTCGCCGACGGCACGCGCCCGCGTGCCCGCATGCGCGACCGCATCGAAATCTCCGCGACGGGCTTCGCGCCGCTGGTGAACACGCTGGTGGGAGAAGCAGCATGAAAAGAGCACGCATCGCCTGGGCCGGCGGCATTCACGACGCCGTTGAGGCCGACGGCCAGCTCGAACTGCTGACGCCCGCTTTCAAAGGCCGCCGCGTTGGCTTCGACGAGGTCGTCTGGCTGCCGCCGCTGGCGCCCATGTCGGCGCACCGCCCGCGCACCATCCTCGCGCTGGGCCTGAACTACGCCGACCACGCAAAGGAGCTCGCCTTCAAGGCACCCGAGGAGCCACTCGCCTTCGTCAAAGGCGAGGCCTCGCTCACCGGCCACCGCGGATTCACCGTGCGCCCGGCGGGTGTCAGCTACATGCACTATGAATGCGAACTCGCCGTGGTGATCGGCCAGACCGCCCGCAAGGTGAAAAGGGCCGACGCGTACGACTTCATCGCCGGCTACACCGTCGCCAACGACTACGCCATCCGCGACTACCTCGAAAACTGGTACCGCCCCAACCTGCGCGTGAAGAACCGCGACACCTGCACCCCGATCGGCCCCTGGCTGGTCGACGCGGCCGATGTGCCCGACCCGATGAACCTGGCCCTGCAGACGACCGTGAACGGCCAGGTCACCCAGTCCGGCCACACGCGCGACATGATCTTCGACGTACCCTCCCTGATCGAATACTTCAGCCGCTTCATGACGCTGCAGTCAGGCGACCTGATCCTCACCGGCACGCCCGACGGCGTGGTGGACTGCCGGCCGGGGGATGTGATCGTGACGCAGATCGAAGGGCTGGGAGCCCTCGAGAACACCATTGCCCATGTATCCGAATAAGCGGGGTCAGAGCCCGATTCCCCATATGCCGCAGATCTCAATCCACCCATTTGCCGGGGAATCGGGATCCGACCCCATTTATCCTGCATCACGCCCATCTGAACCATGAAAATCGACCACCTCATCAACGGCCAGCAGGTTGCCGGCAACGCCTATTTCGAAACCATCAACCCCGCCACGCAGCAGGTGCTGGCCGAGGTGGCCTCGGGTGGCGAGGCGGAAGTCCACGCCGCCGTCGCCGCCGCCAAGGCCGCGTTCCCGAAATGGGCCGGTACGCCGGCGCCTGAACGCGCCAAACTGATCCGAAAGCTCGGCGACCTGATCGCGAAGCACGTGCCCGAGATCGCCCAGCTGGAGACCAACGACTGCGGCCAGGTGATCGCCCAGACCGGAAAGCAGCTGATCCCGCGCGCGGCCGACAACTTCTATTACTTCGCCGAGATGTGCACCCGCGTGGACGGCCACACCTACCCCACACCCACGCACCTGAACTACACGCTGTTTCACCCGGTGGGGGTGTGCGCGCTCATCAGCCCCTGGAACGTGCCCTTCATGACGGCCACCTGGAAGGTCGCGCCCTGCCTGGCCTTCGGCAACACCGCGGTGCTGAAGATGAGCGAGCTCTCGCCGCTGACCGCCGCGCGCCTGGGCGAGCTGGCGCTGGAAGCCGGCATCCCCGCCGGCGTGCTGAACGTGGTGCACGGCTACGGGAAGGAAGCTGGCGAGCCCCTGTGCGCCCACCCGGACGTGCGCGCCATCAGCTTCACCGGGTCGACGGCCACCGGCAACCGCATCGTCAAGGCCGCGGGCCTGAAGAAGTTCAGCATGGAGCTCGGCGGCAAGAGCCCGTTCGTGATCTTCGATGACGCCGACCTGGACCGCGCGCTGGACGCCGCGATCTTCATGATCTTCTCCAACAACGGCGAGCGCTGCACCGCCGGCAGCCGCATCCTGGTGCAGCACAGCATCTATGCAGACTTCGTCGAAAAATTCGTGGACCGCGCCCGGCGCATCACCGTGGGCGACCCGCTGGACGAGAAGACCATCGTCGGCCCGATGATTTCGAAGGCCCACCTCGCCAAGGTGCGCAGCTACATCGAACTCGGCCCCAAGGAGGGCGCCACGTTGTTGTGCGGCGGCCTGGACCAGCCCCGCTACGCCGCCGAGCTGCCCGAGGCGGTCAAGCACGGCAACTTCGTCTGGCCGACCGTGTTTGCCGACGTGGACAACCGCATGCGCATCGCGCAGGAAGAAATCTTCGGCCCGGTGGCCTGCCTGATCCCGTTCAAGGACGAGGCCCACGCCATCGAGCTGGCCAACGACATTCAATACGGCCTGTCCAGCTACGTCTGGACCGAGAACCTGGGCCGCGCGCACCGTGTCGCTGCGGCCGTGGAGGCCGGCATGTGCTTCGTCAACAGCCAGAACGTGCGCGACCTGCGCCAGCCCTTCGGCGGCACCAAGGCCAGCGGCACCGGCCGCGAAGGCGGCACCTGGAGCTACGAGGTGTTCTGCGAGCCCAAGAACGTGGCCGTCTCGCTGGGCAGCCACCACATCCCCCACTGGGGTGTTTGAGGAGTCGCCATGAAACTGACCGCCGCCGTCGCCCAGACCGCCTCCGTCCTGCTGGACACGCCCGCCACCGTGGAGCGCGCGCTGGCGCTCATGGCGCAGGCCGCCGCCCAGGGCGCGCAACTCATCGTTTTCCCCGAGGCCTATCTCGGCGGCTACCCCAAGGGGGCGGACTTCCACATCTACCTGGGCGCGCGCACGCCGCAAGGCCGCGCCGAGTACAAGCTCTATTTTGAGGCGGCCGTCACGGTGGACGGGCCCGAGATCGCGCTGCTGGCCCAGGCCGCGGCGCAGCACCGCCTGTTTGTGGTGCTGGGCATCATCGAGCGCGACGGCGGCACGCTGTACTGCACCGTGGTCTATTTGGGGCCCGAGGGCCAGGTCCTGGGCAAGCACCGCAAGCTCATGCCGACCGCGCTGGAGCGCCTGGTCTGGGGCTTCGGCGACGGCTCCACGCTCAAGGCCGTGGACACGCCCTGGGGCAAGCTCGGCGCGGTGATCTGCTGGGAAAACTACATGCCGGCGCTGCGCCTGGCCATGTACCAGCAGCGCGTGACGATCTACTGCGCGCCCACGGCCGACGACCGCGACACCTGGGCATCGACCATGACGCACATCGCGCTGGAGGGCCGCTGCTTCGTGCTGTCGGCCTGCCAGCATCTGCGCCGCACGCAGTTTCCCGACGCGCAGATGCACAACGCCCTGCCCGAAGCGGCGGACGGCATGCTGATGCGCGGCGGCAGCCTGATCATCGACCCGCTGGGCCGCACGCTCGCCGGGCCGGTGTTCAACGAGGACGCGCTGCTCACGGCCGAACTCGATCTGGACCTCATCCCCCAGGCACAGATGGACTTCGACGCGGTGGGCCATTACGCCCGCCCGGACGTGTTCTCGCTGCAGGTCAACACCGCCCTCCAGCCGGCCGTGACACTCGGTGGCGGCGCCTGATGTCGCCGGTGCCAGCCCTCTTTTGAAAGACCGCCACCCATGACCCTGCCCTGTCATCCGCCGACCCGCCGCCGCCTGTTGCAGGCCGCTGGCGCGGTCACGGCACTCGCGGCCCTACCGGGTGCGCTGCACGCGCAAGCGGCCTGGCCCAACCGCCCCTTGCGCGTGGTGGTGCCCTTTCCGCCGGGCGGCACCACCGACTTCGTCACACGCCTGGTCTGCACCGAAGTGGCCAAGGCGCTGGGCCAGCCCATCGTGGTGGAAAACAAGCCCGGCGCGGGCACGGTGATCGGTGTGGACAACGTGGCCAAGTCCCCACCCGATGGCACCAGCTTCGTCACCGTGGCCAACAGCTTCGCCGCCAACGTCACCCTGGTGAAGAAGCTGCCGTACGACCCGCTGAAAGACCTGCGCCCGGTGGCGCTGATGGGCATGTCCGAACACGTGCTGGCCACGCACCCCGGCAGCGGCATCCGGAGCGTGGCCGACCTGCGCACCGCGGCGCGCAAGGGCGGCGGCACGCTGAGCTATGCCTCGTTCGGCAACGGCACCTCGGCCCACCTGTCGGGTGCCGCGCTGGCGCAGCAGATGGGGCTGGAGCTGGTGCATGTGCCGTACAAGGGCCAGGCCCCGGCGCTGACCGACCTGCTCGGCGGGCAGGTCACCCTGATGTTCGGCAACTGGCCCGAGTTCCGCGGCCACGTCCAGAGCGGCAAGCTGGTGGCCATCGGCATGGCCACGGCCAAGCGCTCGGCCTATGCGCCCGACATTCCCACCCTCACCGAACAGGGCGTGGCCATCGTGTCGAACTCGTGGAACGGCCTGCTGGCGCCCGGCGGCACCCCGGACGCCGTGGTGCAGCGCATGAACGCCGAGGTCAACCGCGCGCTGGCCAGCCCGCCCGTGGTGGAGGCCTTTCAGAAGGGCGGCATCGCCTCGCTGTCGGGCACGCCCGAGCAGTTCGCGGCCTTCATCCGCACCGAGATCGAGCACTACGCCGCGGTGATCCGCAAGGCCGGCATCACGCTGGACACCTGACAACCTGGAGACCAATCATGGGCAAACTTGCTCTCGCCGCCAAGATCACCCACGTGCCCTCGATGTACCTCAGCGAGCTCGACGGTCCGCGCCGGGGCACGCGGCGCGACGCCATCGACGGCCACATCGAGATCGGCCGGCGCTGCCGCGAGCTTGGGGTGGACACCATCGTGGTGTTCGACACGCACTGGCTGGTCAACGCCAACTACCACCTCAACTGCGCGCCGCACTTCAAGGGCCTGTACACCAGCAACGAGCTGCCGCACTTCATCAGCAACATGCCCTTCGAGTTCCCGGGCAACCCGGATCTGGGCCAGCTGCTGGCCAAAGTCTGCAACGAACACGGGGTAGAGACGCTGGCACATCACGCCACCACGCTGGCGCCCGAGTACGGCACGCTGGTGCCGATGCGCTACATGAACGCCGACCAGCATTTCAAGGTAATCTCGGTCTCGGCGCTGTGCACCGTGCACTACCTCAACGACAGCGCGCGCCTGGGCTGGGCGATGCGCCGCGCGATCGAGGAGCACTACGACGGCACGGTGGCCTTCTTCGCCAGCGGCTCGCTCTCGCACCGCTTTGCGCAGAACGGCCTGGCGCCCGAATACGCGTTCAAGATCTGGAGCCCGTTCCTGGAAAACCTGGACCGCCGCGTGCTGGAGATGTGGCAAGCCGGCGAGTGGAAGGACTTCTGCGAGATGCTGCCCGAGTACGCGAGCAAAGGCCACGGCGAAGGCTTCATGCACGACACCGCCATGCTGCTGGGCGCGCTGGGCTGGTCGGCCTACGACGGTGCGGCCGAGATCGTGACGCCTTACTTCGGCGCCTCGGGCACCGGGCAACTCAATGCCGTGTTCCCGATCACGCCGCAGGACGGGCACGCCATCCCGGCGGCGCAGGCCTCGCGGGCCGACGGTTACACCAGCGTGGCCACTCGCCTCTGAACACCACAAGGTCCCCATGCCCCACCTCGTCATCCTTTACACCGGCAACCTGGATGCCGAAACCGACATGACCGCGCTGTGCCGCAGCCTGGCCGACACCATGCTGGCGGCGCATGACGACGCCGGCAAGCCGGTGTTTCCGCCGGGCGGCACACGCGTTCTGGCCTATCCCGCGCCGCATTTCGCGGTGTCGGACGGGGGTGCCGCAGGCCGCGCGGCCGGTGGCGATTTCCGCGACCCAGGCGACTACGCCTTCGTGTACCTGAACCTGCGCATGGCCCACGGCCGCACACCGGCCACACACAAGCGCGTGGGCGATGCGCTGCTGATGGCCACCAAGGCGCACTTCCAGCCCTTGTTCGTGCGCCGCCACATTGGCGTGACGCTGCAGATCGACGAAGGCCACGAGGTCTTCGACGCCAAGCACAGCAACCTGCATCCGCTGTTCAAAAACCCAGCCTCTGAACCCCATGTTTGACGACACCCACATCCGCCAGCTCGCCGCCGAGCTGCACCAGTCCGAAAAAAGCCGCATGCAGGTCGAGCACTTCTCCAAGCGCTACCCCGGCATGGCCATCGAAGACGGCTACCGCATCAGCCGGGCCTGGATGGACCTCAAGCGCGCCGAAGGCCGCACCGTCATTGGCCACAAGATCGGCCTGACCTCGCGCGCCATGCAGCAGGCCAGCCAGATCACCGAGCCCGACTATGGCACCCTGCTGGACGACATGCTGTTCACCTGCACGCCCGGCCAGGTGCTCGACATCCCCACGGCGCGCTTCATCGCGCCGCGTGTGGAGGTGGAACTGGCCTTCGTGCTCAAGGCACCCTTGAAGGGCCCCGACGTGACGGTGGAGCAGGTGCTGGCCGCCACCGAGTACGTGACGCCCGCCATCGAGATCATCGACGCGCGCATCGAGCAGTTCGACCGCCACAGCAAAGTCATGCGCAAGGTCTACGACACCATCAGCGACAACGCCGCCAACGCGGGCATCGTGGTCGGCGGCGTCAGGGCCGATCCGCTCACGACCAACCTGCCCTGGTGCGGCGCCATCCTGCGCCAAAACGGCGTGGTGGAGGAGACGGGCCTGGCTGCCGGGGTGCAGGGCCACCCGGCCATCGGCATCGCCTGGCTGGCCAACAAGCTCGCGCCTTGGGGCGAATCGTTGCAGGCCGGGCAGATCGTGCTGGCCGGCTCGTTCACCCGGCCCGTGCCCGCACAGGCCGGCGATGCGTTCGACGCCGACTACGGCGCGCTCGGCCGCCTGCAGTTCCGCTTTGTCTGACCCCTTCCCCGACTTCCTTCGAGGCTCACCATGCAAACCCCCGCCAACCCCTTCAAGAACGCCCTCGTCCAGCGCCAGCCCCAGATCGGCCTGTGGCTCGGCCTGGCCAACGCCTACTGCGCCGAAATCTGCGCGGGCGCCGGCTTCGACTGGCTGCTGGTCGACGGCGAGCATGCACCCAACGGCCTGACCGACATCCTGGCGCAGCTGCAGGCGATTGCCGCCTACCCGGGCGCCCACGCGATCGCGCGGGTGCCGGTGGGCGAGGCCGCGCTGATCAAGCAATACCTAGACATCGGCGCGCAGACCCTCCTGGTGCCCATGGTGGACACGGCCGAGCAGGCCGCCGCGCTCGTCAAGGCCTGCCGCTACCCGCAGGACGACGGACGGGGCGGCATCCGCGGCATGGCCGGCGCGCGCGCCTCGCGCTGGGGGCGCTACCCGAACTACGCCAAGGAAGCCAACGACCGCGTGTGCCTACTGGTGCAGGCCGAGACCCGCACCGCGCTGCAGAACCTGGACGCCATCGCCGCCACGCCCGGCGTGGACGGCGTGTTCATCGGCCCGGCCGACCTGTCGGCCTCGCTGGGCCATGTGGGCGACCCCAACCACCCTGACGTGCAGGCCGCCATCGAAGACGCGATCGCGCGCATCCTCAAGGCCGGCAAGGCACCGGGCATCCTGACCAGCGACGAGGCACAGGCGCGCCGCTACCTGGACCTCGGCGCAGTGTTCGTCGCGGTGGGGCTGGACACCGGCATCCTGGTGCGCCAGACCAGCGCCCTGGCGGCCAAGTTCAAGCATGGCGTGGCCGCGGCACCGGCGACCAAGGGCGCCGTGTACTGAACCGCCGGCCACCCACCCGCGCACCCGCATGACCCGCCCCGCCAAGCCCGGCCGTTTCCGCTCGGCCACGATCTACGAAGGCACGCTGCGCGCCACCACGCGCAGCTTCCTGCACGCGCTGGGGCAGGACGACGAAGACATCGCCCGTCCCCACATCGGCGTGTTCCACACCGGCGGCGAGATGAGCCCCTGCAACCTGAACCTGCGCGAGCAGGCCCAGCACGCCAAGACCGGCATCTACGCGGCCGGCGGCACGCCGCACGAATGCCCGGTGGTGTCGGTGAGCGACGGGCTGACCATGGCGCACTCGGGCATGCGCTTCTCGCTGATCTCGCGCGAGCTGATCGCCGACAGCGTCGAGGCTTCGGTGCGCGGCCACCAGTGGGACGGTATCTTCGGCCTGGGCGCCTGCGACAAAAACCTGCCAGGCCTGATGATGGGCATGGTGCGCTGCAATGTGCCCAGTGTGTTCGTGCACGGCGGCTCCGCCCTGCCCGGCCAGCGCCCGGGGCCGGACGGTGCCGACCTCAACGTGGTGGACACCTACGAGACCATCGGCAAGCTGCTCGCCGGCGACGCCACCCTGGATGAACTTGACGCCGTGACCCGCGCCTGCCTGCCGTCTGCGGGCGCCTGCGCCGGCCAGTTCACGGCCAACACCATGGGCATGGTCAGCGAAGCGCTGGGCCTGGCGCCGATCGGCTCCAGCACGGTGCCGGCCGTGTTCAGCGAGCGCGCACCGCTGCTGCGCAAGGCGGGCAAGGCGTTGATGGCTGCCGTCATGGGCGATGCCCCGCTGCCGCGCGACATCGTGACGCGCCAGGCGCTGGAAAACGCCTGCGCCGTGGTCTCGGCCACCGGCGGCTCGACCAACGCCGCGCTGCACATCCCGGCCATCGCGCACGAGGCGGGCATCCCCTTCCACCTGGACGACGTGGCCGCCGTGTTCGCGCGCACGCCGCTGATTGCCGACCTGAAACCCGGTGGCAAATACCTGGCGCGCGACGTGTACTACATCGGCGGCGCGGGCGTGATCCTGCGCGAGCTGCTGCACAAAGGCCACCTGCACGGCGATGCGCTCACGTACACCGGCCGCACGCTGGCCGAGGAACTCACCGGCGCCCCTGCTCCCGACGGCCGCGTGGTGCGTGCCGTGGAAGAGGCGCTGAGCCGCGACGGCGGGCTGGCCGTGCTCAAAGGCAACCTGTGCCCCGACGGTGCGCTGCTCAAGACGGCCGGCCTGAAGACCCTGGTGCACCGGGGCCCGGCGCGCGTGTTCGAGTCCGAGGAAGCCGCCCAGGCCGCCGTGCAGGCGATGGACTACCAGCCTGGCGACGTGCTGGTGATCCGCAACGAGGGCCCCAAGGGCGGCCCCGGCATGCGCGAGATGCTGGGCATCACCGCGCTGCTCTATGGCCAGGGCATGGGCGACCAGGTGGCGCTGCTGACCGACGGGCGCTTCTCCGGTGCCACGCGCGGGCTGTGCATCGGCTACGCCGGCCCGGAAGCCGCCGACGGCGGGCCGATTGCCGCGCTGCGTGACGGCGACCTGATCACCATCGACGCGCGGCCCGAGGCGCGCTGCATCAGCGTGGAGCTGACGGACGCCGAGCTGCGCCAGCGGCTGGCCCAACGCGCCGCGCCTTCGGCGGCACCGCTGGGCGGCCTGCTGGAGAAATACGCCTTGACCGTGCGGCCCAGCCACCAAGGCGCCGTCACCCATTCCGGGGCCGTCACCTGGCTTCGCGACGCGAGCTGACGCGCCACCCCACACCACCCACCCGAGGAGACCCGATGTCCGCCGTCCTGAAAGCCGCCCCCCAGCCCCTGTCTGCCCTGCACCCCGACGAGCGCGCCGCGCGCGTGCGCCTGGCCGCCTGCTACCGCGTCTTTGCGATGCTGGGCTGGACCGAGATGATCTACAACCACATCACGGTGCGACTGCCCGCGAGCGTGAGCGGCCCGGAGAAACAGTTCCTGATCAACCCCTTCGGCCTGCACTACAGCGAAGTCACCGCCAGCAACCTGGTCAAGATCAACCTGGCCGGCGACGTGCTCGACGGCTCGCATCACCCGGTGAACCCCGCCGGCTACACGCTGCACAGCACCATCCACGGCGGCATCGAGGGCGCGCACTGCGTGATGCACACCCACACCACCGCCGGTGTGGCCGTGGCCTCGCTGCAAGGCGGCCTGAGCCAGAGCAACTTCTACTCGGCCCAGCTGCACGACATGGTGGCCTACCACCCCTTCGAAGGCATCACCATCCACGCTGAGGAAGGCCCGCGCGTGCTGGCCAGCATGGGCAATAAACCCGCGGTGATCCTGCGCAACCACGGCCTGCTGAGCTGGGGCCAGACGCTGGAGCAGGCCTTTGCCATCCTCTGGACGCTGCAGCGCGCCTGCGAGATCCAGATGGCCACCCTCAGCATGGGCGCGGCCATCCCCGTGCCCGAGGCGATCGCCGCCAAATGCACGCGCGACGCGCTGCAGTTCAACCCCGCCCACGGCGCCGGGCGCGACGTGTTCGACGCGCTGGTGCGGCAGGTGGACCGGATCGATGACAGTTATAAAAATTGATAGCAAACCATGACCATTCCACGCTGGGATGGGGCAAAAAATGATCAAAAACATCACGATTTATGGCGCTGGCGCCATCGGCGGCTGGCTCGGAGCCCGCCTGGCGGGCGTGGGCTGCTCGGTGAGCGTGGTGGCGCGCGGCGCCACGCTGGCAGCGCTGCAACAGAATGGCCTGCAACTGGTGGAGGCCGACGGCAGCACCACCCACGCCGTGCGCGCCAGCAGCGACCCGGCGGCGCTGGGCGTGCAGGACCTGGTGGTCATCGCTGTCAAGGCGCCGGCGCTGCTGGAGGTGGCGCGCCACATCGCCCCGCTGATCGGGCCCGACACCGTGGTGCTCACGGCCATGAACGGCGTGCCCTGGTGGTTCTTTGAGGGCTTCGGCGGCGCGCTGGCCGGCACGGCGCTGCAGGCGGTGGACCCCACCGGCGAGATCGCCCGCGCGATTCCTGCGCGCCACGTCATCGGCTGCGTGGTGCACGCGAGCTGCGCGGTGAATGCGCGGGGCGTGATCCGCCACCACTTCGGCAACGGGCTGATCATTGGCGAGCCCTCGGGTGCCGACAGCCCGCGCGTGCAGGCGCTGGCCGCGCTGCTGCAGCGCGCCGGCTTTGCGGCCACCGTGTCGCCGCAGATCCAGAAGGACATCTGGTTCAAGCTCTGGGGCAACATGACCGTCAACCCCATCAGCGCCTTCACCGGCGCCACCACCGACCGCATCCTGAACGACGACCTGGTGCGCGGCTTCGTCAGCGCGGTGATGCTGGAGGCCAAGGAAATCGGCGCGCGCATCGGCATTCCCATCGACCAGCAGCCCGAAGACCGCCACGCCGTCACGCGCAAGCTCGGTGCGTTCAAGACCTCGATGCTGCAGGACGTGGAAGCCGGCAAGCCGGTGGAGCTGGACGCACTGGTCACCGTGGTGCGCGAGCTGGGCCAGAAGACCGGCGTGCCCACCCCCTTCACCGACGCGCTGCTGGGCCTGGCGCGGGTGCACGCGCAGGTGCATGGGCTGTATTGATGACCCCACCCACCCGCAAACTCTCCGGCACCGCCTTTGCCACGCTGCTGCTGATCGCCCTGATGATGGGCGCCAACCACGTGGCCGCGCGCCTGGCCTTCAACCACGGGGTGGACGTGGCCACGGCGGTGACCTTCCGCAGCGCCGTCACCGCGCTGGCGCTGGCCGGGTTGCTGCTGGCGCAACGCGTGCCGATCAGGTTCACGGCGCGCCACCGGCGTGCCTTGCCGGCCATCGGCCTGCTGATCGGCATCCAGAGCCTGTGCCTGTATTCGGCGGTGGCCCGTTTGCCCGTGGCGCTGGCCCTGCTGGCCTTCAACACCTACCCGCTGTGGACGGCGCTGTGGGCGCGCCTGTTCTACCGCCACCGCCCGGAGCGCGCGGTACTCGTGGCCATGCCAGTGATGCTGGTGGGCCTGGCGCTGGCGCTGGACGTGTTCGGCGCCGCCTCGGGCCTGGGCGCGGCCGGCCAGTGGGGGCGCATCGGCGCGGGCGTGGCCTTTGCGCTGACGGCAGCCGCCACCTTCGGCGTGGCGCTGGTGATCACGCAGCACGAAGCCAGCGACCTGGACGGCCGCGTGCGCACCTGCTCCACGATGAGCATCGTCGGTGTGCTGGCGCTGGCGGCGGTGGGTTACCAGGGCGGCTTTCACTTCCCCACCGCCGTGCCAGGCTGGTGGGGCCTGGCGGCGCTGACCTTCCTCTACGGCACCGCCTTCACCATCATGTTCACCGTGCTGCCCAAGCTGGGCGTGGTGGGCAACTCCGCCATCATGAACGTGGAACCCGTCTTCGCCCTGGTGCTGGCCTGGGCCATCCTGGGCCAGACCATTGCGCCGGTGCAGGTGGTGGGGGCGCTGGTGGTGGTGGGGACCGTGGTCTGGCTGGGCATGCGGAGGCGGTGAGGAGGCGACTGCAAGCGGGCAATAGCAGCCGCTCGCTTCAAGTTGATCTTCGACGGGTTCAGACTGAATGGGCGCAATCCCGACATCGTCAAGGTGGCGGTCGCGCGCCGAATCAATTCGTCCGGCCGACCCGCATCGTGACCAGTGCCGATGAGTCCGTGATGGCCCGAAGTGCGTGGGGTTCCTTGCTCCGAAGGTGAACCAGATCGCCCGGTCCAAGCCTCTGGGACGTTTCCGGTGTGCGGAACTCGATCCTTCCCTCGATGCATTGGACCGTGATTTCACCCGGCGCCTTGTGTTCTCGCATCTCGTGGCCGGCGAGCAGCACAACGCGCACGATTTCAAGCTCCTCGGCCTTGAGAATGGCGGTCGTCTTCGCGTCCTTGAGATGCTCACCCAGCGGCCGAACGCTGACCACTTGTCCCGACTGGGCGTGTGTTTGTGCCATGAGAACCCTCCTTTGAATGGAAATGAGCCGCAGCAGTTGCAAATGGTCCGTTTGGCGGATGATGCTCCCTCCATCCCGTTGAGGCCAGGCCTGTCAAGGTTGGCGCATTGACATTGAGCAACCGACTCGAACCTGGCGCGTCGGACGGTTCTGTCGCCCAGCAGACGTCGTCGGTCAGGTCTTTTTCGCAACGATATTGGCGTTCGCGTTCGCGGTCGCGCCCTTGGCGTCTTCGGCCACAACGGTCCCCACCAGCCTGTAGCCCCGTTTGATCAGGCGCGCCTCGCGCCAGGCGTTGCCCTTGACGCCGAAGAGAATCCCCGCTGCGGTCAGCATCAGATTCATGACGGACGCGGCCGTGTTGGCGTCCGTGAAGGAGGCCACCAGGTAGCCCAGGCCCGCCAAAGCGAGCAGGCCGCCCACGCCCAGCACCCACAGGCCCTTGAACGGCGCCCAGAAGACGCTGAACAGACTCGCCGGCCACGACCATCCCTGTTTGACGGCCTCGGCCTTTCCCGACGGGTGATGAAAGACACGGTACTGCTTCATGGTGGCCCTTTGTGGCAGTCCTGCCAGCTGCCCGATGGTAGGGCCAATGAGGATCTGATCGATCTGCTTTGCGCCCTTGGCCAGTGGATAAGGAGCCGCCCTGGTCTCTGGCGACACACCCTGGATCTCGTGACGGCTACAGGGCGCGCCGGTGCGGTCGATGCGTCAGAGGTTCTCATTCCGGTATTCTGGGTGGCGCTCCGCGGGGATCACCCAGAGGTCCACGGATGATCGACAGTGGTGTGCCGTGTGCAGGAGCTTGGCTTTGAAAGAAGGGCGCGGTGTCGGCTCAGGAGCAGTTCGTCTTTGAGCGCCATGGGCCGTCGCTTGCGGCTGAAAGCAGACGTGGCAACATCGCGGTTGGCACGCGACTCAACATGGGGGGTGTTCGTGGTCTCCACTTCCAGCAAGATCGAAGTCGCACAGGAATTGTTAGAACGTGCGTTAGCCCTTTTTCTGGACGATCACGCTTTCGTGCCTGCGATAGTGCTAGCGGGCGCAGCAGAAGACGGATTCCGCGGGTACCTGCGAAGAGCTGGAGCCGAACCCGCCCGTGTCAACTTCGCAAGAAGTGCGTCACGAATTTCCAAGCATCTGAATCCCGCTGAGCCCAAGATTCCGGAGCAAGTCTTTGTTCAACGGATGCGAGACCCGTTCAATTGGCTAAGACACGCTGACGATCCCTCAGATCCAGACAACGCCTCGTGGGATTTCGAAGTAGAAGCCGAGCACATTTTGTCGCGGGCCATTGAGAACATGGGCCAGTTGCTGTCGGACTATCCGACGCGGGTTGAAGAATTTTCCGTTGCAATGCGCACGCGTATTAGTCGACGAGATGCTGCCTATTAGCGCCTGACGTCCGCCTCGGCCGCGTTGCGGTCACCCGAATAGATGCTGTGGCCAACCTCAATCTTGTTGAATGCAGAGGGGCGCACGCGACGCAAGCCAAATTCCCACCAAATTTCAGCCAAAAACCCTACATCCCAGCGTCATCCGGTCATAGTCAGCTATCAACTTCGAAGTGTGCTTCTCGACCACCGACACCCACCCGGCCTCAATGCCCCGCCCCGATTGACCGGCGGTTCACGCCCCACCTTCACGCAGTTCTTCGTCGCCCAGGCGTCCAAGTCTTGACGTTGGCAGAGGCGATGAACCGCTCCCATTCCAGAGCGCCATGCGGGTCCATGGCAAGGTCGCGGACCATCCGCACCCAGTCCCCCGGCGCGATTCGACAAACCCTCAGACCCCGCTCCAGACCTGCCGCGCCATCGCCACTGCCAACACGGCCATCGTCACGCCGATCAGCCCGTCCAGCACGCGCCAGGCGGTGGGCCGGGCGAACCACGGCGCCAGCCAGCGCGCGCCCACGCCGAGCAGACTGAACCAGACCACGCTGGCGGTGCTGGCGCCGGCGGCAAACCAGGCCTGCAGCGGCGCCGGCTGCTGCGCGCCCAGGCCGCCCACCAGCAGCACCGTGTCCAGGTAGACATGGGGGTTGAGCAGGGTGAAGGCGGCGGCCTGGCCCAGCGCGGCGCGGCGGCTCAAGGCCTCGCCACCCGCAGCCGCCTGCAGGCTGCCGGCGTGGCGCATCCGTTGGAAGGCTTTCCACCCGTACCAGGCCAGGAACGCCGCGCCCGCCAGTGCCAGCGCGCGGGCCAGCTGCGGGCGATCGCCCAGGGCGCGGGCCATGCCGAAGACGCCGGCGATGATCAGCGCCGCATCCATCAGCGCGCAGAACCCCACCACCGTGGCGACGTGCTCGCGCCGCAGGCCCTGGCGCAGCACAAAGGCGTTCTGCGCGCCGATGGCCACGATGAGCCCCAGGCCCAGGGCAAAGCCTTGCAGAAAGACGGGGGCCACGGGCCCCGCGGAGGTGGACAAGAATGGCATGGCGCCTATTCTCAGGGCTTGGGGATTCGGACGCGCCGCACCGGTCGATTCAGACCGGGCCGCGTTGCATGCGGGCCTGATGCGCTCGGCCGACCGTCGTGGTGGCGCGATGGGGTGCGACACAATCAGGCCATGACCGCCTTCAAACCCTACCTGAGCACCATCGAGGCGCCTACGCGCGCCGACGTGGACGCGCTGCCAGGCTTGACCGTTCTCGAATTCGGCACCACCTGGTGTGGTCATTGCCGGGCCGCCCAACCCGCGATCGCCGAGGCGCTGGCACAACCCACGCCGTGGCGGCACATCCGGGTGGAGGACGGGCCGGGTCAGGCGCTGGGGCGCAGCTTCCGCGTCAAGCTCTGGCCCACGCTGGTGCTGCTGAAAGACGGCCAGGAAGTGGCTCGCGTGGTGCGCCCCCGGCACCGCGCGGACATCGCCGACGCCATGCACTGCGCGTGATCGTCGAGCCCGGGCGATGTCGGTGGTGCTGCCGCCGGTGGGCATGCTGACGCTGGCCACGGGCTGCATCGCCCCGCCAGACCGTCTGGATCGGGTCGGCGCCGGTGCCTGTTTACTGCTGGCGCAGGTTCTTGTCGAAGAACGCCACCGACTCCTGCGCCAGGCGGTCCAGGAACGCCGCCCGGTCGAAGCCTGCCGGGTCAGCAGCCACGCTGCCGTCCGGTGAGGGCAGGTCCACCGTCGGTGTGTTCATGAACGCGTAATGGCCGGCATTCGGCACGAGTTGCAGTGTCGTGGTGGCGCCGCGCATGTTCTGCATGACCCATAGCGCGTGGAAGCGCGGCACGAGGAAAGTGTCTTTTTCGCCAGCGTAGAGGGCCACCGGCACGGTGATCGCTGCCAGAGAGGGCGGGCTGAACGCCACGCCCATCGGCGCCAGCGCCATCACGGCGCGCACCCGCGGGTCCGCCTGCACCGGCTCTTCCTGCCCGTCTGCGGTGCCGCCCGCCTGCGCCGATGCGCTGCCGATGCCGTGCGACAGACCGCACAGCACGGGGTCCAGTGCCGCTTCGGCCTCGCAATGGGCGCGCAGGCGCGAGAGCACGGGCTTGCCGCCCGCCAGCGCCAGCACGGTGTAGCCACCCGCCGAATGGCCGATGGCCCCGATCAGCGGACGCCCGTCGGAACCCTGGCCAATGCGGCTGCTCCATAACGGGTCGGCGAGCACAGTGTCGATCACGCGGGAGACCTGGCGCGGCCGCTCGGCAAAGTAGCGCCCCGGCGTGGCGCGCATCGACTGGTCCTGCCAGGTATCGCCGACATGCTCGACGCTGGCCACCAGGTAGCCATGGCGTGCGAGCGCCTGCGCCAGCGTGGCAAAGCCCAGCTCGGTGGAGGCCGTGCCATGGCTGATCACGATGAGGCCCTTGAATTTCGACTCCGGTGCGCCGTTGATGGCCACGGTCTGCGGGAACGGCCCCATGGGGATCGCCCGGGCCAGTTCCGCCGTCGGGTAGTACAGGGCGAAGTGGGCCGGCTTCTCGTCTGCTGCGCGGGCGACCGTCATCTGGCGAAAGCCCGCCTCGGCAGCGCTGGCGGCAGGCGGCAGCGCCAGCGCAAGGCAGGCGGTGGCCATGACAAGCGGGAGGACACGAAAGGCAGGATTGGAGTGGGCGCGCATGGTGGGAGACCTTCAGGGTGGGGTTGTGCTGCGGGGATGAGCAGGCGAAGTCTCTGTGTTCGCAGGGCCGGCGTCGCGGGCCGTGCGACGAAATGCCGGTCAGGCGGCGCCAAACCCCCGGAGCGCTGCGCCAACGGGCGTCATGCCCGGTCAGCGAGCCCTTTCTGAGAAAAATCAGCCGCTTCCCAGCGTCAAAAGGTCATCACAAGCTACATTTTTCGTAGCGATTGCATTCGCCTGTGGCGCGGCCTACTCCGCCCGGATATTGGCCGCCTTGATGATGCGCGCGTTGTGCTCCGACTCGGTGGCGATCTGGCGGGCGAAGTCAGCAGCGCTGCCGCCGGTGGGCACGTTGTCGCTGGCGATCAGGCGCGCGCGCAGGTCGGGCAAGGCCAGCGCCTTGTTGATCTCGGCGTTCAGGCGTTGCAGCACGGGCGCCGGCGTGCCGGCCGGGGCGAAGACACCGAACAGCGAGCTCAGGTTGGCGCTGGCAAAGCCCAGCTCGGCCAGCGTGGGCACGGCGGGCAGCGTGTCCAGCCGGGTGGGCGCGCCCACGGCCAGCGGGCGCAGCTTGCCGGCCTGGATGTGCTGCATCACCGCGCCCGACGCGTTGATGGACAGCACCTCGAACTGGCCCGAGAGCGCGTCGTTCATCTGCTGGCCGCCGCCCTTGTAGGGCACGTGGGTGATGTCCACCCGGGCCGCCGCCTTCAGCTGTTCCAGCATGATGTGCCCCAGCGAGGCCGGGCCCGAGGTGGCCCAGCGCACGGCGCCAGGCTTGGCGCGGGCGCGCGCCAGCAGCTCGTTGAAATCCTTCGCATCGGTGGCCGGCGTCGCCAGCAGCAGCACCGGCGAGACCATCACGCTGGCCACCGGCACGATGTCTTTGGCCGGGTCGAACGGCGACTTGCCCAGGTGCGGGTTGAGCGCCAGCGGGCTGATCGCCGCAAAGCCCAGGGTATAGCCGTCTGGCGCGGCCTTGGCCACCGCATCCACGCCGATGCTGCCGCTGGCGCCGGCCTTGTTCTCGATGACCACCGGCTGGCCGAGCGCAGGCGCCAGTTTGTCCGCCAACGCACGCGCCACCGCGTCACTGACACCGCCGGGTGGGTAGGCCACCACGATGCGGATGGGCCGGGACGGCCAGGCGGACTGTGCAACAGCGCCGCCGGCCAGGGCGGCCGCGGTGGCAAGGAGAAGGGTGCGGCGGTGCGGGTTCATCAGCCGAGCATAGCGCGGGGTGCACGGCCCGGCTCAGAGCCGCGCCAGGCCGGCGACGTGCTCGCCGATGGCCAGCGAGCCGGTCAGGCCAGGGCTCTCGATGCCGAACAGGGCAATGACGCCCGGCTGCGTGGTGTCATCGATCACGAAGTCGGGCCGGGGCTCGCCGGGCCCGTGCAGCTTGGGCCGGATGCCGGCGTAGTCGGGGGTCAGGGCGCCGTCGGGCAGGCCGGGCCAGAAGCGGCGCACGTACGCCTCGAAAAACCGCACCCGTGCCGGGTCGACGACATAGTCCGGCGCATCGACGAACTCCAGGTCGGGCCCGAAGCGCGCCTGCCCGCCCAGGTCGCGGCGGTAGTGGATGCCCAGCGCGCCCGGGATGGGCGGCGGATAGATCAGCCGCTGGAACGGCGCATGGCCGGTCAGCGCAAAGTAGCTGCCCTTGCCCAAATGCAAGGCGGGGATGCGTTCGGTCGGGAAGCCCTGCACCAGCCCTGCCATGTCCTGCGCCTGCAGGCCGCCCGACAGGATCAGGCGGCGGGTGGTCACCGTGCTGGGGTCGTCCCCGCCGATGCGGACCTCGACCTGATCGGCCGACGGCGTGGCACCGAGAAACGGCGAGTTCAGCACCACCGCGCCGGCGTGTGCCTCGATCTCGCCGACCAGCGCGTCCATGTAGCCATGCGCATCGAACACCCCGCTCTCGGCCGAGTGCAGCGCGCCCACGGTGCGCAGCGCCGGCTCCAGGGCCAAGGCCTGCGCGGCATCCAGGCGGGTGACGCCCTCCACCCCGTTCGCCTCGCCGCGCGCCGCCAGGGCGTCCAGCGCCGCGAGTTCGCTGTCCTGCGTGGCCACGATGAGCTTGCCGCACTTGTTGTAGGCCACGTTGTGGCGATCGAGAAAGTCGTACAGCAGGCGTCGGCCTGCGACGCAGAAGCGCGCCTTCAGCGAGCCTGGCGGGTAGTGCAGGCCGGCATGGATCACCTCGGAGTTGCGCGAGGAAATGCCCGCCCCCACGCGGCGCTCGCGCTCCAGCACCGCCACGCTGTGGCCCTGGCGCGCCAGCGCATAGCCGCACGCCAGGCCCACCGAGCCTGCCCCCACCACGATTGCGTCAAAGTCGGTGCTCATGGGTCAAGCATAAATCACCTCGACGCGCCCGACGGGACACCGCGCACAATCCGGCCATGCAAACGAACCAGATCAGCTTCGACGCTCCGGGAACTGTCACTGACTGGCTTGCGATCAACGACGCGGTCATGGGCGGCCTGTCAACCGGCCGGTTCAGTTACGACCCCGCTGGACATGCCGTGTTTGAAGGCGAAGTCTCCCTGGAGCGCAACGGCGGGTTCGCGTCGGTTCGCGGTGCGCGGGTCGCTCTCGGCTCCCCTGGCACCCTCGGGTATGCTTTGTCGGTGCTGGGAGACGGAAAGCGGTACAAGTTGAACCTGCGTACCGAGGACACCTTCGACGGTGTCAACTACCAGGCCGAATTCCAGCCACAGGCCGGCCAGTGGATCGAGGTGCGGGTGCCCCTGTCAGCTTTCGTCCCAAACTTTCGCGGTCGGCCGGTTCCGGGTGCGCCGCCGCTCAACCCGGCGCTGGTCAGACAAGCGGGCTTGATGATCGCGGGTAAGCAGGCCGGTCCATTCAGACTTTGCGTGCGACGCATCTCGGCGTATTGAGCATCGCCAGGATCGATTCATGCGCCGGGCAACAGGTCGGTTTCGAGCGTCTCGAGAAGACTGACAAGCGACATTCAAGCTCTGGTGGCCACCGGCAAGTTCCCCACCCATTTGAGTCAGACATAGTTGAACGGATCAGTCATTCGTTGGAGCCGTCAGTGCATCCACACCAGACCACAGTAATGACTTTGAACTTGCTGGCGCCGATTCGGCAACGATTCCGGCGATGTGTCTGTCCAGGTGCGCTAAAGCGGCAGCAATCCCGACGCCACAGAATTCCGCCGCAAAGTATCCGACGGCAGTTCGCCGAAACATTCCTTGTAGGCCCGAGTGAATTCACCGAAGTGCCAGAAGCCCCAGTTGAGCGCTTGCGCCGAGACCGTGGTGGAGCCCAAAGGCGCGGCCAGAAGGGCCTGGCGCACCCGATGCAGCCGAAGCCGGACCAGATAGGCCACTGGCGTCAGCCCCATCACTTCCTTGAAGGCGTATTCCAGGGTGCGTTCGCTGACGCCAGCGGCCTTGCACAGGTCGGTCACGTAGAGGCTGGCGCCCGCCTTCGACACGGCGTGGGCCTCGGCGGTCTTCACGATCAGGCTCTGCGCCTGTCGCGTCCGGTCGCCGCGGCTGGGCTCCAGGTCCTTGGCCCTGTCCAGAGCCGCCAGCAGCGTCTCGATCAGTTCGACCTGGGCCGCGCCGCGTTCGGCCTCACTGTCGTTGAACAGGGCGGGATCGTGCACGGCGGCGTCCACCAGCCGCCGTCCCCAGTCGAAGAGCTGCTGTGCCCTGGCTTCGCTGACTTGCAGCGCCTCCACGCCCTGCGGCCTGTGGAATTCAGGGTCGCGTTGGCGGATCGCCAGATGCTCGCCGATCACCTGCGGGGAAACCATGAAGGTCATGCCCTCCCAGCCCGCGTCGACCACGAACGCGGCCTCGGACTGCGGCGCTGCCGCCAGCATCATGCCGGGGCGCACCGGCAAGCCGTTCACGGTGCCACTGGCCCGCGGGCCGAATGTGACGTAGGCCAGCAGGTCCTCCCGGACCTTGGTGCGGGTCCGCACGCGAAGGTTGCTCGTGTAGAACACGACCATCGAAGCCCCGAGGCGAACGATCACGCGCCGCGCCTGCAGCGGCTGCAGTTGAAGTTTCACCGCGTCCTGGTCAATCAGCTCGATGCCCGCGTTGATCGTCGTGGGGTCGGTGATGTCGTCAACCGTGACCGCTGACTGGGTGATGCTGACCGTGGGCGCCACTGTTTTCATATATTGCGGAATTCCGATAGACGCTCAGGGAGGTTGTCCAGAGAATCAGGTTAGCCCTAAATAACGGAGCGGGTTGACGCCGATGCGGAAATCCTCAAGGACTGGACGTCTTGGCCATCCTGCATGACAGGCGGGTTGCTGGAGCGGGGGCTCGAAGCGCTGGATCAACAGCCTCGCCCGTTGAAAAAAATCTGCGGCCGCAAGTGTCGCCCTGGCGTTGAGCCGTTCAGCGGATCGCGCGACGTGGTTTCCCGAAAAATGTGCGTGTAAAGCCACAGTATGACCCGGTTACCCATGAAAAAAACCTTTGCCATCGTTCTTGCTTCCCTGCTGACCGCGCTTTCGGCGCTGGCTGTCCCCGCACACGCCCAGGCGAAGCGGCCGAACATCGTCGTCATCCTCGGCGATGACTTGGGCTACGCCGACATCGGGGCGTTCGGCAGCGAGATCAACACGCCCAACATCGACGCGCTGGCCAGGGATGGCGTGCGCTTCACCAACTTCTACACCCATGCCAGCTGCTCGCCGACCCGCTCCCTGCTGCTCAGCGGCGTCGACACACATCGCAACGGCCTGGGCAACATGGACGAGTGGACGGCGCCCAACCAGCGCGGCGTGCCCGGCTACGAGGGCTTCCTGAACAAGCAGGTCACGACGCTGCCGCAGCTGCTCAAGGACGCGGGCTACCACACCTACATGGTCGGCAAGTGGCACCTGGGCAAGTCGCCCGACCTGATCCCTGCCGCGCGCGGATTCGAGCGCGACTTTACGATGCTCGACGGCGCAGGCAGCTACTGGGACATGACCGGCTTCACCGCCTTGGTGCCCAACCAGATCTACACCGAGGACGGCCGCTACCTGAGCAAGCTGCCCGCCGACTACTACGCGACAAAGACCTACACCGACAAGCTGATCGGCTACATCGACGCCAACCGCGCCGACGGCAAGCCCTTCTTCGCCTACGTATCGCACCAGGCGCCGCACGACCCCTACCACCTGCCCAAGGACTGGCGCAACCGCCACCTGGGCGCCTACGACAAGGGCTGGGACGCGGTGCGCCAGGAGCGCCTGAAGCGGCAGGTCGAGATGGGCATCACACCGGCGGGCACGCAGGTCTCCGAGCGCATGTGGTTTGTGCCCGATGCAACATTGCTCGCGCCGGCCAGCCGGGCCCTGCTCGGCAAGAAGATGGAGCTTTACGCTGGCATGGTCGAGAACCTGGACCACCACGTCGGTCGACTGATCGACCACCTGAAGAAGATCGGAGAATACGAGAACACGATCTTCGTCGTGTTCGGCGACAACGGCGCCGAGGGCACCGACCTGTTCCAGATGATCGCCGGCACGCCGGGCACGCGCGACTTTCTGTGGGCGGCGATCAACTGGTCGCAGACCCATCCCAACGCGTGGGGCGACCCGGGCTCCTACGTGGCCTATGGCCCAATGTGGGCGCAGGTGTCGATGACGCCGTTCAGCCAGTACAAGGGCTGGCTCGCCGAGGGCGGCATCCGCAACGCGCTGATCGTCAGCGGCCCGGGCATCCAGCGGGCCAAGGGCAGCATCAACCATGGCGTGATGCACGTGGCCGATCTGATGCCGACGATGCTCGAAGTCGCAGGCGCCGCCTATCCGAAGACGCTGGCGGGCCGCGAGCTGCCGCCACTGCTAGGCAAATCATGGGGGCCGGTGCTGGCCGGCAAAGCCGAATCGCCGCGTACCGAGAAGGACTATCTCGCCTGGCAACTCTTCGGCAACCGGGCCGTGCGCCAGGGGTCCTGGAAGCTGCGCTGGCAGTCCAAGCCGATGGGCAAAGGCGACTGGGAACTTTTTGATCTGGCAGCTGACCCGGCCGAGCGCAAGGATCTCGCTGCGCAAAGCCCCGACAAGTTGAAGGCGATGGTCGCGCTATGGGACGACTACGCGCGCACCAACAACGTCGTGCTGCCCAGCCGCGGGCCGTTCGAGACACTGGACGACCAGCTGCCAGCGCGGGTGCCGGACGACGCGGGCTTCCCGCCGCTGGTCAACAAGCGCCAGTTCGTGCCGCCCAAGGACATGCTGGCCGAGCCCAAGCCTTGATCACGGCTGTACAGGATGAATCACCACTGCACAAGGACATCACTCATGAACAGCGACAAGACACCCAAGAAGCCGGGGGCCGCCCTGCGCCTGATCACCGCATCGGCGCTCGCCCTCAGCGCGCTTTGTGCGCCGCAGGCCCAGGCCCAGGTGCCGGGGCGCTTCTACTGGCACACGCTGTCGGATTCGAACGCAGTGCCACTGATCTTTCAATCGATCAGCGGCAACTCGAACCCGTTCGACCCCGCGAATACCGTGACGCCGGGCGCAAAGATCGAGGCCACCATGGCCCTGACCGGGTATGCGCGCACGTTCACGCTGGCCGACCGCTCGGCCATGGCCGCCATCATCCTGCCCATGGGCCGGCTCAGCGGCGAGGTCACGGCAGCGGGCAAGACCTTCAACGAGTCCACCAACGGCTTCGGCGACCCGATGCTCGAGTTCACCGTCAACCTGCTCGGCCCGAAGGCGCAGAAGGCACTTCCCGACGTGCTGCGTTACGAGCCGGGGTTCTCGGTTGATTTCCTCGCCGATCTGGCGCTGCCGATCGGCAACTACAACAGCAGCCAGCCCCTGAACCTGGGGCAGAACCGCTGGTATGGGCGCCTGGGGGCCCCCATTGTCTGGCAGCTCGGCCCCTGGGTGCCGGGCCGACGCACCACGCTGGAATTCCTGCCCGCCGTGTGGCTGTTCGGGGACAACAACAACTATGTCGGCCAGACGCTGAAGACCGATCCGCTGTTCCAGCTCGACGCGCACCTGACGCGCGACTTCACCGAATCCTTCTGGGGCTCGCTCGACGCCTCCTGGTACAACGGCGGCAAGGCCAGCATCAACGGAGTCGCCGGGACGAGTCTCAACAACGTCGGCGTGGGACTCACGCTGGGCTATCAGGTCAACGACAACATCGGACTCACCTTCGGCTACAAGTCAACCTTGAACAGCGGCAGCGACCCGACGGCCCTGCGCATGGACAACTTCATGTTCACGCTCGTGTTCGGGTGGAACCCGATGCTCGAAGGCGCGCGACGGTTGAAGAGCGAGAAGTAGTCGTCTGGCGGTCAGCCAGACCGCGCTGCTTCACCCAAGTTACTGGAGGAATCAGGATGGCCAAGACCGACAAGCGCAACAAGACGCAAGGGGCTCCTCAAACCGATACCCCTTACTTGTCCGCCGACGAGCGGGCTGCCCAAGGGAAAGCGCTGCGCGATGGCACGCCCCGCACGTCGCACGCGGGATGGCAGCCGTTCAAGGGCCGCCGGGACCCGGTCGAACTTCTGAGCGCGTCCAACGAGGGCCGCGTGCCGGAGCTGATCCCGATCCGCTTCGGCCGCATGTCTGCGTCGCCGTTTGCGTTCTACCGCGGCGCCGCCGCGCTGATGGCCGCCGACCTGGCCCACACCCCGACCAGCGGCATCCGCGTGCAGGCCTGCGGCGACGCGCACCTGATGAACTTCGGTGCCTTCGCGACGCCCGAGCGCAACGTGATCTTCGACATCAACGATCTCGACGAGACTCTGCCAGCCCCATTCGAGTGGGACCTCAAGCGCCTGGCGGCAAGCGTGGTGATCGCGGCGAGGTATCTGGAGCTACCCAACAACGACGCGGCGCGCGTGGCCACCGACCTGGTGCGCGGCTACCGCGAGCGCATGAGCGATTACGCGACGATGCGGGCCCTCGACGTCTGGTACGACAAGATCGATCTGCAGAAGTACGAAGACCGGTCGGCCGATCCGGCCGTCATGAAGGAGGCCCGAAAACGATTTGCCGCCCGCCTCGAGCGTGAGCAGCGCAAATCCGTTCCCGATTTTCTGTATCCGAAGCTGGTTTCGCTCGAAGGGGGAAGGCCCAGGATCAAGGACGAACCGCCCCTGATCTTCCATCCATCGACGGAATTGACGCCCGAGCTCGCATCAGGGTACGCCGAGGCCATTGCCTCGTATCGGACAAGCTTGCCCGAACACATACAGACGCTGTTCGACCGCTTCCACTTCTTCGATCTGGCGGCAAAGGTCGTTGGCGTGGGCAGTGTCGGGACGTTCTGCACCATCGGGCTGTTCATGGCGGCCGACGACGACCCGCTGTTCCTGCAGATCAAGGAAGCGCGCGCCTCGGTGCTCGAACCCTACGCGGGCAAGAGCCGTCATGCCAATCATGGCCAGCGGGTCGTGGTGGGCCAGCGGCTGATGCAGACAGCGAGCGACGTGTTCCTGGGCTGGACCCGAGGCAAAAACGGCCGAGATGTCTACGTGCGCCAGCTGCGTGACATGAAGATGTCCGCGGTCATCGAGGACTGGGACAGCGCCATGCTGCGGCACTACGGCCGGATGTGCGCGCACGCGCTGGCCCGCGCGCATGCCCGCACTGGCGACGCCGCGATGATGGCCGGCTACATGGGCAGCGGTCAGAGTTTCGATGACGCGATCGGCGAATTCGCGGTCGAATACGCCGCGCAGAACCGTACCGACTACAGGGCGTTCATCAAGGCCATCCGGGAGGGACACATCCCGGCGGCGCTTGAGGGCTAAATGGGGCGGCGCCGACGCCTTCCGGGCATTCGTTGCCGCACTGCCACCCGCCGGCAGGGTGAGCTCGGCGGGCGATCCCCAATCGACCGCTCCCGCTGCTCTGTGGACGCTCACTCCTCAAATCCGGGCAGCAGAAAAACGGACGTCATCAACCCGCCTCTGTACCCTTCGCCTTCGCCCGCACCCCGGCGGAGCGCCTTCACAACCAAATTTTCGACAAATTGGCCTCTCCCCAGCGTCAAATGGTCACAAACAGCTACTGACTTCGTAGCGCCCGACGCCCCGCCCCGTCAGGCAAAATTGACCGCACTGCCAACAACTCGCTGGCCCCACCACCCCGCCCATGCTCCTGAACCTCATCTGGCTGGCCTTCTTCGTCAGCGCCTTCGCCGTGGCCCTGGCTCGGCTGGTGATGGGGGACATGGAGGTGTTCCCGAAGCTGCTGGCGGCGATGTTCGATTCGGCGCGCACCGGCTTCGACATTTCCATCGGGCTGGTTGGCGTGATGGCGCTGTGGCTGGGCATTCTGCGCATCGGCGAGCGCGCGGGCATGGTGGATGCGCTGGCGCGTCTGGCGGCCCCGGCATTGCGCCAGCTTTTTCCCGGTGTGCCGCCCGGCCACCCGGCGCAGGGCGCGATGGTGATGAACGTCTCGGCCAACCTGCTGGGGCTGGACAACGCGGCCACACCGCTGGGCCTCAAGGCCATGCAGGAACTGCAGTCGCTCAATCAACAGCCCGCGCGGGCCACCGACGCGCAGATTCTCTTCATCGTGCTCAACACGGCGGGGCTGACGCTGATTCCCACCTCGGTGATTGCGATCCGCCAGACGCTGGCGGTGAAGCAGGGGCTGGCGGGTTTCAACGCGGCCGACATCCTGCTGCCGACGCTGGTGGCCACGTCGATCTCGCTGCTGGCGGCCCTGCTGGCTGTGGCGGTGGTGCAGCGCCTGCCGATCTGGCACGCGCGCCTGCTGGTGCCGCTGGCGGCATTCGGAGCCGCCATCGGCGCGGTGCTCTGGGGCCTGGGCCAGTTGCCGCCTGAAGTAGCGGCGCGCTGGATGGGGCTGGCGGGGAGTTTGGCCATCGTCACGCTGGTGCTGGTGTTTCTGCTGGCGGGAGCGGCCAAGCGGGTGCCGGTGTACGAGGTGTTCGTCGAAGGCGCGAAGGAGGGGTTTGGCGTGGCGGTCAACATCATTCCCTACCTGGTGGCGATGCTGGTGGCCATTGGCGTGTTTCGCGCCGCCGGCTGCATGGACTATGTGATGGGCGCCATCGGCGCGGGCGTGGCGGCGCTGGGCTGGAACACCGACTTTCTGCCGGCGCTGCCGGTGGGGCTGATGAAGATCCTCTCGGGCTCGGGCGCGCGCGGGCTCATGGTGGACGTGATGCAGACACACGGGGTGGACTCGTTTGCCGGGCGGCTGGCCGCCATCATCCAGGGCTCCACCGAGACCACCTTCTACGTGCTGGCGGTGTACTTCGGCAGCGTGGGCGTGAAGGACACGCGCCACGCGCTGGGCTGCGCGCTGTTTGCCGATGCGGTGGGCATCGTGGCGGCGATCGGGGTGGCGTACGCGTTCTACCGCTGATAGGGATTCGCCATCAAGCGCCTGAAGGCCGCGCGACCCTCGACAGGATCAGGCCGGCGCGGCGCGCATCGCAGCGAAATCAAGGAGGAGGCCGCAGGCCGGGGGACATTCGCTGCGATGCGCGCCGCGCCGGCCTGATCCGCCTCCCCGCAGGAACTTTCAAAGGCTTCCCGGCACCTCCCCGACGCCTGCTGCGGCAGAATCCCCAGAGGCCAATCATTTCAGCCAATCCATTCAACCCCAGACCTGATGACGGAAGTACCCCAGCAACAGATCGGCGCCGTGACCGTGTTCTTTGGCGACCGCAACGGCAAGTACCCGGACGGCAACCAGGTGGTGGTGGCCGGTTCGGACCTGCGCGTGGCGTTTGACACGCCGCTGGTGGCCAACCGCATCGGGCCGGCGCTGGATGGCGTCGATACCGTCATCCTGGGCCATGTGCACGAAGACCACATGGCCGGCCTGCACCGTCTGCCGCGCGCGGCGGTCTGGGTGCACGAGGCCGATGTCGAGGCCGCCCGCAGCTGGGCGGGGCTGGCCCGCCACTACGGCTACCCGGGCGACACCAGCGAGCGCCTGCGCGCGATGATCGCGGCGAAGTTTCACTACCACCCCCGGCCCGACGCCCAGCCGTATGCCGACGGTGCGCGGTGGGACCTGGGCGGCGGCATCTCCGTCACCGCCATCCACCTGCCCGGGCATACCAGCGGCCATTGCGCGCTGCTGGTGGAGCCGGCGGGCGTGGCCTTCATCGGCGACATCGACCTCACCGGCTTCGGCCCCTACTACGGCGACGCGACCTCCAGCCTGGCGGCCTTCCGACGCTCGCTGGAGGCGGTGAAAGCCATCCCGGCGCGCGCATGGGTCACGTCACACCACCGCGGCGTCGTCAGCGACCGGGCGATCTTTCTGGACCTGCTGGCCGCTTTCACCGCCCGCATCGACGAGCGCGCCGAGCGCCTGCTGCAGATGCTGGGCGACGGGCCATCCACGCTGGATGCCCTGGTGCAGCGCCGCCTGACCTACCCGGTCGGCTATGACGAGCTGTGGGTCAACGACGCCGAGCGGCGCACCATTGCCCAGCACCTCGACGAGCTGGTGGCCGACGGGCGGGCGCGGGTGCTGGACGACGGGCGATTCGCGCGGACCTGATCGGTCCACGAAGAACCTCAAAAAAAGCTCTTCGCCCGAAATACGGGTCGAAATGGCCTGTTCCCAGCGTCCGGCGGTTACCAATTGCTATTGATTCAGGAGTTTTCAGGCCTCGTCCTCGGACTTGCGCAGCGCCAGCGCTGCGTCGTACAGCGTGTTCTTCGGGCGGCCGGTGATCTCGGCGGCCAGCTTGACGGCGGTCTTGAGCGGCAGCTCGGCCAGCAGCAGCTTGAGCACGCGTTGGTCGTCACCGGCATCGGCCGCCACGCTCGCACCGTGCAGCACGACGACGAATTCTCCGCGCAGGCGGTTGGCATCGCCCGCCAGCCAGGCCGGGCCGTCCCTGGCGGGCAGGGTGACGATGTCTTCGAACTGTTTGGTCAGCTCGCGCCCGAATGTGACGAGGCGCTCACCCAACGCGGCCAGTGCGCCGGCCAGGGCCTCGATGCGGTGCGGGGCTTCCAGCAGCACCACGGCCCGCGGTTCGGCGGCCAGCAGCACCACGGCGCGCTCGCGCTCGGCGGCCTTGGTGGGCAGGAAGCCCGCAAACACGAAGCCGCCCTCCTGCGTCATGCCCGCGGCGCTGAGCAGTGTGGTGATGCTGCTGGCGCCGGGCAGCGGCACCACCGGCAGGCCGGCGGCGCGCACGGCGGCCACCAGGCGTGCGCCGGGGTCGCTGACGGCCGGCGTGCCGGCATCCGACACATAGGCGATGCGCAGGCCGTGGCGCAGGTGGTCGATCACCGCGCCGGCGGCCTCGGCCTCGTTGTGCTGGTGCACGGCCAGCAGCTGCGCGCCGGGGCGCTCGATGCCGTAGGCGCGCAGCAGCTGCTGGGTGTGGCGGGTGTCTTCGCAGGCCACCGCGTCCACCAGCGCCAGCACATGCAGCGCGCGCAGCGTGATGTCGGCCAGGTTGCCAATCGGCGTGGCCACGACAAACAACGCCCCCTGCGGATAATGCTGGTGCGACGCGGCCTCGCGGGCCGCGCTCAGGGCCGGGGCAAAAGAAGCGCTCAAGGAGGAGGTCAATGGGTTTCCTGGCAAAAATGGCCGGTCTGCAGGCGGCCACACCGCCCACCACGAAGCAGAAGGGCGACGCCGCCGAGGACGCGGCGCTGCGCCATCTGCAAGCCGCCGGCCTGCGGCTGCTGGCGCGCAATTATCGGACGCCGGGGCGCGGGGGCGGCGAAATCGACCTGATCCTGCGCGCACCAGACGGCACGCTGGTGTTTGCCGAGGTACGCCAGCGCGCCAGCACCTCGCACGGGGGTGCCGCCGCGAGCGTGAGCGCCACGAAGCAGCGGCGCATCATCTTCGCCGCCCGCCACTACCTGATGCGCCTGGGCGCGCCGCCGCCGTGCCGCTTTGACGTGGTGGTGGTGGAACCCGCGGGCCTGCAATGGCTCCAAGGGGCATTCGACGCGGGCTGACCCGCGCCCCACAGCCGACCTGAAACGGCTTGTTACGCCCCTTGGCCGTGGCTTCAGACACGGCGGTTATCATCAAAGACCATGCTTGAGCAACGCATCCAACAGCATTTCATCGACAGCGCCGACCTGAAGTACCAGTCCGCGCAGACGCTGTGCAAACCGGTGGAGGCCGCCATTCAGGCGCTGCTGGCCTGCGTGACCAGCGGGGGCAAGGTGCTGGCCTGCGGACACGGCGCATCCGCCACGCTGGCGCAGCATTTCGCAACGCTGTTCGTCGGGCGTTTCGAGCGCGAGCGGCCCGAGCTGGCCGCGCTGGCGCTGAACGCCGACGGCGCGGTGCTGACCGCCATCGTGCGCGGCGACGAGGCTGCCCAGGTGTTTGCGCGCCAGGTGCGCGCGCTGGGCCAGGCCGGCGATGTGCTGCTGGTGATATCCATTGCCGGCCAGGAGGCCAGCCTGTTGCGCGCGATCGACGCGGCGCATGAGCGCGACATGACCGTGCTGGCGCTGACCGGCCAGGGCGGTGGCCCGGTGGGCCAGGCGCTGCGCGAGACCGATGTGCAGGTCTGCGTGCCGCACGAGCGCATGGCGCGCATCCATGAAGTCCAGACGCTGGTGCTGCACTGCCTGTGCGACGGCGTGGACACCCAGTTACTTGGTGAACAGGAGCTCTCCCCATGAAGAACATGAACAACGCCCGTTACCTGCTCGGCGCGCTGGCAGCCGCTGCCATTGCCGTCGCCCTGGGTGGCTGCGCCGCCGCCGTGGTCGGCGGTGCCGTCGCCGGCGGCATGGTCGCGACCGACCGGCGCAGCACCGGCGCGCAGGTGGACGACCAGAACATCGAGCTGCGCGCGTCGAGCAGCCTGAGTGGCACGTTCGGCGAGCGGTCCCATATCAACGTGACCAGCTACAACGCGCAGGTGCTGATCACCGGCGAGGTGCTCACCGAGCAGGACAAGCAGCAGGCGCAGCAGATCGTGGGCAAGGTGCCCGGCGTGCGCTCCGTGGTCAATGAGCTCGGGGTCATGCCCGTGACCTCGTTCAGCCAGCGCTCGGAGGATTCGCTGATCACGGCCAAGGTCAAGGCGTCGATGGTGGATGCGTCGGACGTGTTTGGCACGCTGTTCAAGGTGGTGACCGAGCGCAACACCGTCTACCTGATGGGCCGCGTCACCCAGGCCGAAGCCAACCGGGCGACCGAGATCGCACGCAGCACCAGCGGCGTGCAGCGCGTGGTGCGCGTGCTGGAGATCGTGACCGAAGCGCAGCTGCAGCCGCCGCCCCCGACCCCGGCCACCCCGGCCACCCCGTCCGCCGCGCCAGCCTCAGCCCCGAAATCCTGAGTCGCTGCTGTCGCCACCAGGCGGCACGCGCAGTGGCAAGCAGGAGGGCATCAGATCCTCAGCGCAGGCGCTTGATCAGACTGGAAGTGTCCCAGCGCTGCCCGCCCATCTGCTGGATATCGGCATAGAACTGGTCCACCAGGGCCGTCACCGGCAGGCGCGCACCGTTGCGGCGGGCCTCGTCGAGCACCAGACCGAGGTCCTTGCGCATCCAGTCCACCGCAAAGCCGAAGTTGAACTGGTCGGCCACCATGGTCTTGCCGCGGTTGTCCAGCTGCCAGCTTTGCGCTGCGCCCTTGCCGATCACGTCCAGCACCTGGTTCATGTCCAGCCCCGCCTTCTGGCCGAAGGCGATGGCCTCGCTCAGGCCCTGCACCAGGCCCGCGATGCAGATCTGGTTCACCATCTTGGCCAGTTGCCCGGCGCCGCTGGCGCCCAGCAGCGTGAACGCACGCGAGAAGGCCATGGCCACCGGCCGCGCCGCCTCGAAAGCCGCGGCATCGCCGCCACACATCACGGTCAGTGCGCCGTTCTGGGCGCCCGCCTGGCCGCCCGAGACCGGCGCATCGACAAAGTGCAGGCCGATGTTCTTCGCGGCGGCGTGCAGCTCGCGCGCCACGTCGGCCGAGGCCGTGGTGTGGTCCACGAAGATCGCGCCCGGCGCCATGCCGGCGAAGGCTCCATCGGCCCCCAGCGTGACGGACCGCAGGTCATCGTCGTTGCCGACGCAGCAGAACACGATGTCGGCGCCCTGGGCCGCCTCGCGCGGCGTTTCAGCATGTTTTGGCCGGCTTCCCAGCGTGAATTCGTCACACCATGCTATTGCTTTTGATGCGCTGCGGTTGTACACCGTGACACGGTGGCCGGCGCGGGCGAGATGGCCGGCCATGGGATAGCCCATGACGCCCAGCCCCAGAAAGGCGACGTTGCGGGCGGGCGTGGACTCGTAGGCGCGTGGCTGGATGCTGCTCATGAGGAAGGTATCGGGTTGATGTCGCGCGACGCCGGCGGGCGCGTTCAGACGATGGAGAAATGTTCGGTGCCGGCAGCCAGGTCGGGCGACTTGCCGCGCTGGCTGTTGAGCTTGATCTGCAGGCGCAGGTCGTTCACGGAGTCGGCGTTGCGCAGCGCGTCTTCGTAGGTGATCGTGTGGGATTCATACAGTGTGAACAGGGCCTGGTCGAAGGTCTGCATGCCCAGGTTGCCGCTCTTCTTCATGATTTCCTTGATCTCGGAGACCTCGCCCTTGAACACCAGGTCGGCAATCAGCGGGCTGTTGAGCATGATCTCCACCGCGGCAATGCGCCCCTTGCCGGCCTGGCGCGGGATCAGGCGCTGCGAGATCATGGCCTTGAGGTTCAGCGACAGGTCCATCAGCAGTTGCGCGCGCCGCTCCTCGGGGAAGAAGTTGATGATCCGGTCCAGCGCCTGGTTGGCGCTGTTGGCATGCAGCGTGGCCATGCACAGGTGGCCGGTTTCGGCAAACGCAACCGCGTGCTCCATGGTTTCGCGGTCGCGGATCTCGCCCATCAGGATCACGTCCGGAGCCTGGCGCAGCGTGTTCTTCAGCGCCGCCTCCCAGCTCTCGGTGTCGATGCCGATCTCACGCTGCGTGACCACGCAGTTCTTGTGCGTGTGCATGAACTCCACCGGGTCTTCCACCGTGATGATGTGGCCGAAGGAGTTCTCGTTGCGCCAGTCGATCATGGCCGCCAGGGTGGTGGACTTGCCGGAACCGGTGGCGCCGACCAGGATGCACAGGCCGCGCTTGGACATCGCGATGTCCTTCAGCACCGGCGGCATCGCAAGCCCGTCGATGGTGGGCAGGGTGGCCGGAATCACCCGCAACACCATCCCGATCTTGCTCTGCTGCACGAACGCGCTGACGCGGAAGCGTCCGATCGTGGCCGGCGCAATTGCGAAGTTGCATTCCTTGGACCGCTCGAAATCGGCAGCCTGTTTGTCGCTCATGATCGAGCGCGCCAGCGCCTGGGTGTGTGCGCCGGTCAGCGGCTGCGGCGAGAGTTTGGTCACCTGCCCGTCGACCTTGATGGCGGGCGGGAAGTCAGCGGTGATGAAAAGGTCGCTGCCGTTGCGGCTGATCATCAGCCGGAGCAGGTCGTTGATGAATTTGCTTGCCTGATCGCGTTCCATGGTGGATGTGTTCGGATAGGAGGACGATCAGCGCCGCTCGGTCATGCGCGCGCCGACGGCGCGCAGACGCAGCGACATCTTGCGCGCCAGCAGGGCAATCAGGCTCGCGGCCAGCTGCGGGCGCACCGTCATCATTTCATCGAGCGCCTCGGCGCCGAGGATGGCGACCTCGCATTCGGTCAGCGTGATGCAATGGGAGAAACGCTTGCCGCTGTCGAGCAGGGACATCTCGCCCAGGATCTCGCCCGGGCGCGCCTCGCTCAGGCGCACGCGCTCGCCCCATTGCTGGTCGCGGTCCACCGCCATGTTGCCCGACAGCAGAACGATCATGAAGCTGCCGTATTCGTCCTGGCGCATCAGTTCGCGGTCGGCCGCCACGGTGGCAAAGTCGAAGAAATGCATGAGTTGGTCCATCGCGGCGCTGTCCAGGCGCTTCATGTGCGGGTCACGGGCCCACAGGGCCTGCAGCTTGGGCGCGCCCTTGTCTGCGTTCAAGCGCTTGGCGCCCACCTCGACCGCGCGCGCCTCCCAGGGGATGGCCACGTCGGCGCTGATGCCGTGATCGGCAAACGCCGTGGAGAAGAAGACGGACTCGCCCGCCTCTTTGCGCTCTTCCGGCGGCAGTTTGTGCCGCAGCAATCCGAGTATGCCTTTCATGAACCTTCCCCCTTTTGCTGGACAGTTGTTGCGATCGGACCGCCGGAAGATCAACCCGGGAAGTTCTCGGGGATCTTGGCCTTGGCGCGGGCTTCTGCTGCGGAGATGACGTTGCGCCGCACCAGATCGGTCAGGTTCTGGTCCAGGGTCTGCATGCCGACGTTGTTGCCGGTCTGAATGGTCGAATACATCTGCGCCACCTTGGCCTCGCGGATCAGGTTGCGAATGGCGCTGGTGCCGATCATGATTTCATGCGCAGCCACCCGGCCCTGGCCGTCCTTGGTCTTGCACAGGGTCTGCGAGATCACCGCCTGCAGGGATTCGCTGAGCATGGCGCGAATCATGTCCTTTTCTTCGGCCGGGAACACGTCGATCACGCGGTCGATCGTCTTCGCAGCGCTCGAGGTGTGCAGCGTGCCAAACACCAGGTGGCCGGTTTCAGCGGCGGTCATCGCCAGGCGGATGGTCTCCAGGTCGCGCATTTCGCCGACCAGGATGGCGTCCGGGTCCTCCCGTAGCGCAGAGCGCAACGCCGCGCTGAAGCTCAACGTGTGCGGGCCGACCTCGCGCTGGTTGATCAGACACTTCTTGGATTCGTGCACGAATTCGATCGGGTCCTCGATCGTGAGCACGTGGCCGTATTCGCTTTCGTTGAGGTGGTTCACCATCGCCGCCAGCGTGGTCGACTTGCCGGAGCCTGTCGGCCCGGTCACCAGCACCATGCCGCGGGGTTTGAGCGCCAGATCACCGAAGATGCGAGGGGCGTTGAGCTGCTCCAGTGTCAGGATCTTGGATGGAATGGTTCGGAACACCGCCCCAGCGCCACGCTGCTGGTTGAACGCATTGACACGAAAGCGCGCCAGGCCGTCGATCTCGAACGAGAAGTCGACCTCCAGGAACTCCTCGTAGGCCTTGCGCTGCGAGTCGTTCATGATGTCGTAGACCATGGCGAACACGCTCTTGTGGTCCAGCGCCTCGACGTTGATGCGGCGCACATCGCCGTGCACCCGGATCATCGGTGGCAGCCCCGCCGACAGGTGCAGATCAGAGGCCTTGTTCTTGACGCTGAATGCCAGCAGTTGGGTAATGTCCACGGATCCCTCGCTCGTTTGATACGCTCGCGGCCATTATGACGATGATTGCGGACAATCTCCAGAGCGTGCGCACGCGCGTGCAAGCCGCCTGCCGAGCCTGCGGGCGCGACCCGGCAGAGGTGGCGCTGCTGGCGGTATCCAAGACCTTCGGTCCTGAGGCGGTGCGTGCGGCCCATGCAGCGGGCCAGACCGCTTTCGGTGAAAACTACATCCAGGAGGCGGTGGACAAGATGGCAGCGCTGGCCGATCTGCCACTGGTCTGGCACTGCATCGGGCCGATCCAGTCGAACAAGACACGGCTGGTGGCCGAGCATTTCGACTGGGCGCACACGGTGGACCGGCTGAAGATCGCGCAACGCCTGTCGGAGCAGCTGCCCGCGCACCGGGCGCCGCTGCAGGTCTGCCTGCAGGTGAATATCGACGGCGGTCCGACCAAGTCGGGGGTGGCACCATCGGATGCCTTGACGCTGGCGCGCGAGGTCGCGCAGTTGCCGAACCTGGTGCTCAGGGGCCTGATGACGATCCCTGAGCCCGCGCCGAACTTCGCCACGGCGCTGGCCGTGCACCGCCAGGCCCGCGCGCTGTTCGACCAGCTGTGCGCGGCCGGCCTGGCGCTGGACACCTTGTCCATGGGCATGACCGCCGACCTGGAAGCCGCCGTCCATGCCGGCAGCACGATGGTGCGGGTCGGCACGGCTATCTTCGGCGGACGTGCCCATGCGGCCGCGCCCGGCTGATTTCGAACTTATTTGGTTACCGATCTTGCGTCTGCGACGCCAGTTGTAAGCCCTTGGGGCCCCAGGATGGAGACCTCTTCACTCAGGACTCTCCATGGCCTCCACCCCCTTTTTCGGCAAGCGTGAATCCCCCGTCCTGCCCACGCGTCCCAGCCCGCACGCCAGCCTGACGGGCGATGCCCCGGCGGCCGCCAGGGCAAGCGACAGCCCACCCGTTGCACCCCCGGTCGAGGGCGTGCCCCTCTCGCCAGTGGCAGAGGCGTCCGTTGCAGTGCCGGGCGGCAGCAAGCTCATCGTCGGCCCCAACATCAAGCTCAAGGGGGTCGAGATCACCGACTGCGACACGCTGGTCGTCGAAGGCCTGGTGGAGGCGACCATGGATTCGCGCCTGATGCAGATCGCCGAGATCGGCGCGTTCAAGGGCTCGGCCCAGATCGACATCGCGGAAATCCGCGGCAGCTTTGACGGCGACCTGACCGTGCGCGACCGGTTGGTGATTTATGGCACCGGCAAGGTGACTGGCACCATCCGCTACGGCAAGGTGGTGATCGAGGAAGGCGGGCAACTCGCGGGCGACATCAGCGTCGGCACCAGCGAGAGGGCCCGCGCGGCCAGCCCCCTGCCGGCGTTGCAGCGCGCGGCCTGACCCGCGCCGCCCTCAGGCCGCAACGGCTTCAAGTGCCGGCGTGCGGATCAGGTGGTCGAAGGCGCTCAGGGCCGCGGTGGCGCCGGCTCCGGCCGCGATCACGATCTGCTTGAACGGCACCGTGGTGCAGTCGCCGGCCGCAAACACGCCCGCCACGCTGGTCTGGCCCTTGGCGTCGATCACGATCTCGCCGAACTTCGTCAGCTCCAGCGTGCCCTTGAGCCATTCGGTGTTGGGCACCAGGCCGATCTGCACGAACACGCCCGCCAGCGGGACGAGGTGCTCCTCGCCGGTGGCGCGGTCCTTGTAGCGCAGGCCGTTGACCTTGCCCTCGGCGCCGGTGATCTCGGTGGTCTGGGCGTTGGTGTGCACCGTCACGTTGGGCAGGCTGTGCAGCTTTCGCACCAGCACGGCATCGGCCTTGAGCTCGGGCATGAACTCGATCACGGTGACGTGCTTCACCACGCCGGCCAGGTCGATGGCGGCCTCGATGCCGGAGTTGCCGCCACCGATCACCGCCACGTCCTTGCCCTTGAACAGCGGGCCGTCGCAGTGGGGGCAGTAGGCCACGCCTTTGTTCTTGTACTCGGCCTCGCCGGGCACATTGACGTTGCGCCAGCGCGCGCCGGTGGACAGGATCACGGTCTTGCCCTTGAGCGAGCCGCCATTGGCCAGCTTCACCTCGATCAGCCCGCCCGGCTCGGCAGCCGGGATCAGCTTGTCGGCGAGCTGCAGGTTCATGATGTCCACGTCGTAGGCGCGGGCATGGGCCTCCAGGGCAGCGGCGAACTTGGGGCCGTCGGTCTCCAGCACCGAGATGTAGTTCTCGATCGCCAGCGTGTCGTTGACCTGCCCGCCGAAGCGCTCGGCCGCCACACCGGTGCGGATGCCCTTGCGCGCGGCATAGACCGCGGCGGCCGCGCCGGCCGGGCCACCGCCGACGATCAGCACGTCGTACGGCGCCTTGGCGCTAAGCTTGGCCGCGTCCCGCGCAGCCGCACCCGTGTCGAGCTTGGCGACGATTTCTTCCACGCCCATGCGGCCGGAGCCGAACACGGTGCCGTTCAGGAAGACCATGGGCACCGCCATGATTTCGCGGGCGTTGACCTCGTCCTGGAAGGCGCCGCCTTCGATCACGGTGGTCTTGACCTTGGGGTTCAGGATGGCCATGAGGCTGAGCGCCTGCACCACGTCCGGGCAGTTGTGGCAGCTCAGGGACATGTAGACCTCGAAGTTGAAGTCACCGTCCAGCGCCTGGATCTGCTCGATCACCTCGGCCTCGACCTTGGGCGGGTGGCCGCCGGTCCACAGCAGGGCCAGCACCAGCGACGTGAATTCATGGCCCAGCGGCAGACCGGCGAAGCGCAGGCTGTTGGGGGAGCCCGCGCGCTGCAGCGTGAACGAAGGCTTGCGAGCATCGGTGCCATCCGTGCGCAGCGTGATCTTGTCGGCGCGCAGGGACTGGATGGTCTGCAGCAGGTCGAGCATCTGGCGCGAGGTGTCGTCGTCGCCCAGAGTGGCCACCAGCTCGAACGGTTGCGTCACGCGCTCCAGATAGGCTGCGAGTTGGGACTTGAGGGTATCGTCGAGCATGGTGTGAACTCCTGATTCAGTAGCGTTGAACGACCGTTCGACGCTGGGTATTGGCTATTTTTGGCGAAAAAAAGCCGGACGGCAGGGGCAAGGCCCTGTCGCCGTCCGGCGCGCGACACCCGGGGTGCCGCGGGGGGAGAGCCGTGGCCGGTCAGATCTTGCCGACGAGGTCCAGCGACGGGGCCAGGGTCTTGGCGCCTTCGTTCCACTTGGCGGGGCACACTTCACCCGGGTGGGCGGCGGTGTACTGGGCGGCCTTCAGCTTGCGCACCGTTTCCTTGACGTCGCGGGCGATCTCGTTGGAGTGGATTTCCAGCGTCTTGATGATGCCATCGGGGTTGATGATGAAGGTGCCGCGCAGCGCCAGGCCTTCTTCGGGGATGTGCACACCGAAGGCGTTGGTCAGGGTGTGGGTGGGGTCGCCCACCAGCGGGAACTTGGCCTTGCCCACCGCGGGGGAGGTTTCGTGCCACACCTTGTGCGAGAAATGCGTGTCGGTGGTGACGATGTAGACCTCGGCACCGGCCTTCTGGAACTCGGCGTAGTGGTCGGCAGCGTCCTCGATCTCGGTCGGGCAGTTGAAGGTGAACGCGGCCGGCATGAAGATCAGCACCGACCACTTGCCTTTCAGGCTCTGGTCGGAGACTTCAATGAACTCGCCCTTGCCGCTGCGGTTGACGAAAGCGGTGGTCTTGAAGGGCTGAACGGGCGTGTTGATCAGGGACATGAGGGACTCCTTTGCGGTTGATGAATCGATTGGTTGTCTGAACCAATGGGTGAATCATAGCGATGACCTATCAATAGTGGAATTTGGTTTTTTCTAAGCTATTGATAGCCAATCTTTATGGTCAGATTGAACAGACGCGGCCGCCTGTGGAACACAGGGCCGGGGCCTCCCCGGGGCCATATAGTCGGTGGTTGAAGCGAAATCGTTGGAAATCCCGGGGGGATTTGGCGACACTCGCTGGATTCCCCGGAGATTTCACCATGAGCACAGCCACTATTCAGCACTACATCAACGGACAGCGCACGCGCGGCAACAGCGCTCGCGCCCAGGATGTCTTCAACCCCGCCACCGGCGCCGTCACCGGCCAGGTGGCCCTGGCCAGCAGCACCGATGTGGACGCAGCCGTAGCCGCTGCGCAAGCCGCCTTCCCGGCCTGGGCCGACACCCCGCCGATCCGTCGCGCGCGGGTGATGTTCAAGTTCCTGGAGCTGCTAAACCACCACAAGGACGCGCTGGCGGAGATGATCACGCTCGAGCACGGCAAGGTGTTCACCGACGCGCAGGGCGAGGTCTCGCGCGGCATCGACATCGTCGAGTTCGCCTGCGGGATCTCACAGCTGCTCAAGGGCGATTTCACCGACCAGGTCTCCACCGGCATCGACAACTGGACGCTGCGCCAGCCGCTGGGCGTGGTGGCGGGCATCACGCCGTTCAACTTTCCGGTGATGGTGCCGATGTGGATGTTCCCGCTGGCCATCGCGGCCGGCAACTGCTTCGTGCTCAAGCCCAGCCCGATCGACCCCAGCGCCAGCCTGTTCATCGCCGACCTGCTCAAACAGGCCGGATTGCCGGACGGCGTGTTCAACGTGGTGCAGGGCGACAAGGAAGCGGTGGACGCGCTGCTGGTGCACCCCGACGTGAAGGCCATCAGCTTCGTGGGCTCCACGCCGATCGCGAATTACATCTACGAGACCGGTGCACGCCATGGCAAGCGCGTGCAGGCGCTGGGCGGCGCGAAGAACCACATGGTGGTCATGCCCGACGCCGACATCGATCAGACCGTGGACGCGCTGATCGGCTCGGCCTATGGCTCGGCCGGCGAGCGCTGCATGGCCATCAGCGTGGCCGTGTTTGTTGGCGACGTCGGCGACCAGGTCATCCCGAAACTGGTGGAGCGGGCCCGAGCCCTCAAGGTCAAGGACGGCATGGAGCTGGACGCCGAGATGGGCCCCATCGTCACCGCCGCCGCGCACGCCCGCATCACCGGCTACATCGAGCAGGGCGTCAAGGAAGGCGCCCAGCTGCTGGTGGACGGGCGCAGTTTCCAGGGCGCGAGCGCCGGCCCCGGCTGCTCGGAAGGCTTCTGGCTGGGCGGCACGCTGTTCGACCAGGTCACGCCCGGCATGCGCATCTACAAGGAAGAAATCTTCGGCCCGGTGCTGGTGTGCGTGCATGTGGCTGATTTCGCTGCCGCGGTGCAACTGGTCAACGACCACGAATTCGGCAACGGTGTGAGCTGCTTCACCCGCGACGGCAACGTGGCGCGCGAGTTCAGCCGCCGCATCCAGGTGGGCATGGTCGGCATTAACGTGCCAATCCCCGTGCCCATGGCCTGGCACGGCTTCGGCGGCTGGAAGCGCAGCCTGTTCGGCGACATGCACGCCTATGGCGAGGAGGGTGTGCGCTTCTACACGAAGCAGAAATCCATCATGCAGCGCTGGCCCGAGAGCACGCCCAAGGGCGCCGAGTTCGTGATGCCGACCGCGAAATGAGCGAAACCACCTTCGACTACATCATCGTCGGCGCCGGCACAGCGGGCAGCCTGCTGGCCAACCGGCTGTCGGCCGATGCCAGCAAGCGGGTGCTGCTGATCGAGGCCGGGCGCAAGGACGACTACCACTGGATCCACATCCCGGTGGGCTATCTGTATTGCATCGGCAACCCGCGCACCGACTGGCTCTACAACACCGAGCCGGCCGCCGGCCTGAACGGGCGCACGCTGCGCTACCCACGCGGCAAGACCCTGGGCGGGTGCAGCAGCATCAACGGGATGATCTACATGCGCGGGCAGGCCCGCGACTACGACCAGTGGGCGCAGCTGACCGGCGATGAGACCTGGTCCTGGCGCAACACGCTGCCCTGGTTCAAGCTGCACGAGGATCACTACAAGGGCGCCAACGCCGCGCACGGCGCCAAGGGCACGCCCTCCGAGTTGCTGGAAACGCCTGGTGACGCAGCCGACGCCGTCTGGCGTCAGGTGCTGCGCCACCACCAGGCGGGTGGTGAATGGCGCGTCGAGAAACAGCGCCTGCGCTGGGACGTGCTCGACGCCTTTGCGCTGGCCGCGCAGGAGGCCGGCATTGCGGCCACCGACGACTTCAACCGCGGCGACAACGAAGGCGTGGGCTACTTCGAGGTCAACCAGCGCGCCGGCTGGCGTTGGAACACGGCCAAAGCCTTCCTGCGCCCGACCTGTTACGCGCGCCCCAATTTCGAGCTCTGGACATCGGCGCAGGTCGCCCGACTGGTGGTCGATGCGCCGGCAGACGGCCCGAAGCGCTGCACCGGCGCACAGGTCTGGAACGGCCACGAGCTGGTCACGGCGACCGCCACGCGCGAGGTCATCCTCTGCGCGGGCTCCATCGGTACGCCGCAGATCCTGCAGCTCTCGGGCATCGGGTCCGGCGCATTGCTGCAACAGCACGGCATTGCACCGGTGCATGAGCTGCCCGGCGTGGGCGCCAACCTGCAGGATCACCTGCAGATCCGGGCCGTATTCAAAGTGCAGGGCGTGCAGACGCTCAACACGCTGGCCAACTCGCTCTGGGGCAAGGCAAAGATCGGTCTGGAATACGCGCTCAAGCAAAGTGGCCCGATGAGCATGGCGCCCAGCCAGCTCGGCGCCTTCACGCGCAGCTCGCCTGACCGGCCCTACCCCAACATCGAATATCACGTCCAGCCGCTGAGCCTGGATGCCTTCGGCGAGCCGCTGCACGCGTTTCCGGCCTTCACCGCCAGCGTCTGCAACCTGAACCCCACCAGCCGCGGCACGGTGCAGATCCGATCGGCCCGCTTCGAGGACGCGCCGGCCATTGCGCCCAACTACCTCAGCACTGACGAAGACCGCAAAGTCGCCGCCGACAGCCTGCGCCTGACCCGCAAGATCGTTGCCCAGCCGGCCCTGGCGAAATACAAGCCCGAAGAGTTCCGGCCCGGCGTGCAATTCCAGACGGATGAGGAACTGGCGCGCCTGGCTGGCGACATCGCCAGCACCATCTTCCATCCGATCGGCACGACGAAAATGGGCCGCGCCGACGACCCGATGGCGGTAGTGGACAGCCGTCTGCGCGTGCACGGCGTGGCCGGTCTGCGCATCGTGGATGCCGGCGTGATGCCCACCATCACCAGCGGCAACACCAACAGCCCGGTGCTGATGATGGCCGAAAAAGCGGCGCGCTGGATCATGGCCGACGCCCACTAAGTGGCACGGGTCCGGTCTCCCTGTCAGCGGGAGGCACTTTCTTTGCGCAACGATGGCCGGCCCTGCCCATGCCGCAGGCCGTTGGCGCAAACCGCCGGGTCATCGACCCCTCAGCGCAGCCCGCCGACGTAGCGTCCACTGTCTGCGTCGTCCGGATCACGGGGTCCCGGCGGCCGGGTGTCAGAAAACAGGGACTCGGCCCAGCCGGGTTTTCTGGCCTCGCTCTCGCGCGCGACGGCAGGGCCTGTGGCCGGAGCGGGCGCGCGCGGTGGCGCGATGGCGCCGAGCAAGGTCTTGCGGGGCGCGGGCGCAGCCATCATGGCCTGCTCCAGGCGTCCGGCCCACTCGGCGACGTCTTCCATGCCGGGCTCGAGGGCACGCTCCCGGGCAAAACGCACAATCTCGGCCGCATATTCGGCGTTGACGGCCAGCCATTCGGTATCCGTCACCCGGCCGGTCTTGCGGCGCAGGAGCACATGCAGACGGGCAGCGATCGCAAGTCTTTCACTGGGCAGCATGGTGTTCTCCTGGACGGCAGTCGGCAAAGGGGTCAGGTGCCAATGCGCTCGCGGTGTTGCGCAATGTCCAAGCCGGTCTGCTCGGCGGACTCGTCCACACGCAGGCCCACGAGTTTGCGGATCACGATCAGCAGCAAAGCGCTCATGACCGCGCCATAGGCGAGCACAACCAGCGTCGCCAGCGCTTGCGTCGCGACGCTGCCCTGCACGCCCGACACCAGCGGGCTCGCCAGCAGACCGGTCAACAGGGATCCGACGATGCCACCGATGCCGTGCACACCGAACACGTCCAGCGAATCATCGGCCTGCAGCAGGCGCTTGAGTCCCGTGGCGCCCCAGTAGCAGGCCAGTCCGGCAATGCCGCCAATGACCACCGCAGAGCCCGGTGTCACGAACCCCGCCGCCGGTGTGATGGCCACCAGACCTGCAACGAGCCCGGAACACAGGCCCAGTAGCGACGGCCGCTGGCGCACGATCCACTCGCCCAGCATCCAGGTCACGGCGCCCGCCGCGGCGGCAATGTGGGTCACCGCCATGGCCAGGCCGGCGCGGCCGTCCGCCGCCACCGCCGAGCCGGCGTTGAAACCGAACCAGCCGACCCACAACAGCCCGGCACCGGCCATGGTCAGGCCGAGGTTGAACGGCTCGAAGGCCTCTCGACCATAGCCCCGCCGCGGTCCGATGAAATACGCACACATCAGGCCGGCGATGCCGGCGTTGACATGCACCACCGTGCCACCGGCAAAATCCAGCGCGCCCATCCGCGCGATCCAGCCCCCCGGTTCCCAGACCCAGTGCGCCACAGGTGCGTACACCAGCAGGGACCAGAGCACGATGAACCACAGCATCGCCGAAAACTTCATCCGCTCCACGAACGCACCAACAATCAGTGCCGGCGTGATGATGGCAAAGGTCAGCTGGAACATTGAGAACACCGATTCCGGAATGTTCGGGGCGATGTGGCTGACCGACACCTTCCCCGCGTCCTTGAGGTAGGACAGGCCCTCGAACCAGAACCGGCTGGTGCCACCGATCCAGCCGTTGCCGGGCGTGAAGGCCAGCGAATAGCCGAAGGCGAACCACAGCAGGGTGACCACAGCGGCAATTGCCACAACACTGGCCATGGTGTTGATGACGCTCTTCTTGCGCACCATGCCGCCGTAAAACAGCGCGATGCCGGGCAGGGTCATCAACAGCACGAGCGCCGTGGCCGTCATCATCCAGGCCGTATCGGCGCCGTTGAGGCTGGATTGCGCCACCAGAGCCGGCCGGGTCAGCGGGGCGGGGGCGGCGACAGCAGGCGCAGAAGCCACAGGAACCGGTGCCTGGGCAGAAGCCAAGATGGCCGGCACGCCTTGGGCGCCGACATCGGCGGCAGCACTGGCCGAAACGGCCGCTGGCACCGCCGGCGCGTCCGGCTGCCCCGGCTGGGCCCAGACGGCAATGCCCATGACCAGTGCGCAAACACCAATCGCCACCTTCGCGCCCACTGTGTTCTTCATCCTGCTTCCTGTTCGGGTGTGGTACAGGACACTCAGTGCAAACCCCATGCCAGCCGCTTCAGGGGTCAAGACCGCCTTGACCCCCGTCAAATGCCCGGTTGTGGAACATGGGCGAGCTGAAACTGCACGGGAAATCCCTGATGCACAGAACCGGTGCGCCCCGTACAGTTCGCGCACTCGCAAACGGGCCCCGGCCCTGCTTGCAGGGGACCGAGGAGACACTCTCAAACATCACAATCCAATGTTCAGGCGTCCGTCCGAGACGCATTCAAAGGCGCCGCAACCCGGCGCCTTTTCTTTTTTCGGCATCCAGCAGGCCTTTTCCCAGCGTCATATGGCCATATGACGCTATGACTTTTATAGCAAATCCGGGTGCGACAATCCCCGCATGGAACTTCTGATCATCTCGCTGGCCTCGCTGCTGGCCGGGCTGGTGGACTCGATCGTGGGTGGTGGCGGCCTGATTCTGGTGCCCGCGTTGTTCGCCACCTTCCCCTCTGCCCATCCGGCCACGCTGTTCGGCACCAATAAGAGCGCCTCGGTCTGGGGGACGGCGATCGCCACGGTGCAGTACAGCCGGCGGGTGCAGATGCGCTGGGCCGCCCTGATGCCGGCCACGGTTGCGGGTTTTGCTGGCGCCTTTGCCGGGGCGTGGGTCGTCACGGTGATCGACCCCGGCTTTCTGCGCAAACTGTTGCCGCTGATTCTGCTGGCGGTGCTGGTTTACACGCTGGCCCGCAAGGACCTCGGGCGCACTCACGCACCGCGCTTTGCGGGCTCCCTTGAAAAATGGCTGGCTGCGGCAATTGGTGCGGTGATCGGGTTCTACGACGGCTTCTTCGGGCCGGGCACCGGCAGCTTTCTGGTGTTCCTGTTCGTGCGCCTGCTCGGCTATGACTTCCTGAACGCGTCGGCGTCGGCCAAGCTGGTCAACACCGCGACCAACCTGGCTGCGCTGATCCTGTTTGCCGCCAAAGGCCACGTCTGGTGGCATTTCATGGTGGCCATGGCGCTGGCCAACGTAGCGGGCAGCCTGCTGGGAACCCGGCTGGCGCTCAAGCACGGCGCGGGCTTCGTGCGCGGCGTGTTCATCGTCGTGGTCAGCGCGCTGATCCTGAAGACCGGCTACGACGCTTTCCTGCGGTAGCCCGCGCTGACCGACCCGCGCAGCAGGATCCGGCTGCGACTACTTCTTCAGCGCCGACTTCCAGTCGCGGAAGACGTCGAGGTCCACGCCATCGGGGTAGTTCAGCAGGCCAGGCTTGAAGCCTTTCTTGCCCTTCTCGCCGTATTGCCAGATGATCTCCTTGGTCTTGCGGTCAACCACGATCACGCGGTCGTTCAGGTCGTCCACGATCAGGATGTCACCGGTATCGGGCAGTTCGCGGGCAATCGAGGAATGGTCCAGCGCCTTCTCGCCGTCTTTCACGAAGTACTCCCAGGTGACCTTTCGCGTGGCCGGATCGAAGATCACCACTCGGCCGGGCTTCCAGAAGTCCGCCACGATGACCTGCTTGCCGTCCACGGTCGGGAACGCGTCGGACGGGTAGCGAATGCCGGGCGCCTTGACGCTCCACAACACCTTGCCCTCGCGGGTGATGCGCGAGATCCACGCATCGCTGATTTCGGTCACCAGGATGTCGCCATTGTCCAGCGGCGTGGCGCCATTCGGGTGGGCCAGTTCGTGGGGTGGATTGTGTTTGCACTTGCCGGGTGTGCCCCACTGGGTGGCGATCTTGTTGGTGGCCGGGTCGATGATCAGCACCCGGCAGTTGCGGATATCGGCAGTGAGGAATTTGCCATCGGCCAGCAGGTGCGCATCATCCGGGTAGTTCAACAGGCCTTCGCCACTGCCGCGCCGGTCGGGCATGCCGTAGGTCCAGGTCAGCTGGCGCTTCTCGTAGTCGACGATGTGCACATCGAAGTTGTCCTCCTCGCTCACGGCCAGCAACTTGCCGTCCGCAGAGAAATTGACGTCTTCATTGCCGCGGTACACCTTCAGGCTGGGCGAGGGGAATTCCCAGACGATGCTCTTGTCGGGCGCAATCTCGATCAGCCGGTTGTTGCGCCGGTCGGCGATCAGGATGGGATAAGGCAGGGGCTTGCCCCAGGACGCCACCGGATTCTTCCGGCTGCCGGTCACTGGCGGAATGGGAGGCAACGTGACGCCGCTGCTGACCGCGCCGGCCCCCATCATCTCGGGTGTGACCGTGACCTCCACCCCGGCACCCTTGATTGGTTTGTCCTTCTGCGGCGCCACCGGCGAGGCCAGGAGCGGGACGGCCAGAAGGCCCAGAACCAGGGCGAGCGCGGTACGCGTGGCCGGCGTTTTGCGAATCCAGCGGGGCAAACGGGTGTCAAGCTTCAAAGGCATACAAACTCCTGTGCGCCCGGCAACAGGCCAGCGCCACAAACGGGATTGTTCGACATTGCGTGTGAAAAGGCCTTGACCTGCAACAAGGCCGCGGCATCGCCGGCCTCAGGGACTTTCGAGCACCACGCGTCCGTGCAGCGGCTGCACCGCCCGGGCATTGTCGGCAAAGCGCTGCCGGTAGCGCGCCAGCTGCGCGGGGGAGAGCTCCAGCGGCTGCTTCAGGACGACCCATTCCACGCCCTCGGTGCAGGGCGGCGCGGTCAGCGATCCCGGATAACGGAAATAGCCACGGCCAGACGGCAGCAGGCTGCGTGCTTCCACCGTCACACCCATCGGGCTGTGGTCGCCATCGGCGCGCGCGGGGATCAGCGGCAGCAGGCTGGCCAGCAAGGGGTTTTCTTTGCCCAGGCGGAACAGCACCACCACCGCCAGCAGCTGCCCGGACGCGCTCTTGTGCAGCAGGTGAACCGCCATCGGAAATTCCTCTCCCGCAATGCGGTCACCACCGGGCGTGTGGAAATGAAACTGCTGCAACCCATACCGCTCCTTGCCGATGCGCAGTTCGCTGCCGCGGCCAAAACGCACGCGCACGGTATGGCCATCGTCCGCCAGCTTCAAGGGCGCGGTATGGTAGTCGAAGTTCAGGGGCGGCAACGCCTGGCGCGCGGTCGTGCCCGGCCGGATGTCGATGGGCGACTGGCGCCGGCCGATGTCGCACAGCGTGGCGCCATTGGCACCCGCGCAGGCCCACACCACCATCCAGGCCACGACTCTCATGGCATGAAGACCGCGGCCGCTTGCACAGGCCATTTCACCCCTCCGACGGGCTGCCCCAAGGAGGCCTGGGCCCCTCGGGGGGCGGTGAAGACTGGAAGTGATGAACGAGGGGGCACGTTGTCAGGCCGCCATGACCACCGGCACCCGAGGCGCCAGCGCGCACATCAGCTCATAGCCCACCGTGCCCGCGACATGGGCCACGTCGTCAATGGGCAGCAGCGTCCCCTGCGAAGACCGCCCCCACAGGGTGACCTCGCTGCCAAAGCCGGCCTCGACGCCGGCCCGCTGCAGCGGCGCCAGATCGACCGTGATCATGTCCATGCTGACGCGCCCGACGGTATGCGTGCGCACGCCTTCGACCAGCACCGGCGTGCCCGTCGGCGCCACACGCGGATAGCCGTCGGCATAGCCGCAGGCCACGACCCCGATGCGCATCGGCCCGCTGGCCTGAAAACCGGAGCCATAGCCCACACCATCGCCGGCCACCAGGTTCTGCGTGCCAATGATCCGTGACGACAGCGTCATGGCGGGGTGCAGGTTCCAGTGCGCGATGTCGTGCGCGGGGAAGTCCGGCGCACTGCCGTACAGCGCGATGCCGGGGCGGACCCAGTCGGCACTGACCGGCAGGCGGCCCTGGCCGGAGGAAATGGAGTCGCCGGAATAACGCAAGGTGGCCGCGCTGTTCGACAGGCTTCGTTCACCCGGCAGGTCCTGCGTGACCGCCGCGAAGACCGCCATCTGCGCCGCAACGCCACCAGGGCCGTCGGCATCGCTGAAATGTGTCATCAGCGAGATTTCATCGACTTGCGGCAGGGCATTGAGACGGGTCCAGGCGGCGCGAAAGCCTTGTGGCTTGAAGCCCAGGCGGTTCATCCCCGAATTCATCTTGAGGAACACCCGGTGCGGCTGGTGCGTCTTGTGCACCGCCAGCATGTCGATCTGCTCTTCACAGTGCACCACATGCCAGAGGTTCAGCCGCGAACACAGCTCCAGGTCGCGTGCTTCGAAGACCCCTTCGAGCAGAAGGATGGGGCCCCGCCAACCCAGTGCGCGCACCCGCTCGGCCTCGGCAAGATCCAGCAGGGCAAACCCGTCAGCGCCGCGAAATGCTTCGAAAACATGCCCGATCCCGTGCCCATAAGCATTGGCCTTGACCACCGCCCAGACCCGCGCATCCGGCGCGGACGCACGCGCGCGGGCCAGGTTGTGGCGCAGGGACTCGGTGTGGATCGTGGCCTGGATGGGACGGGGCATGCGGACAGCCGGTGAACGCGATGGCGCCGATTGTGGCACTGCTTGCAGGGTCACCGCGACGTCGTCGCATGATATAACCCGCTGCCAGCCGGAGACAAAGTACAGACCACAGGTCATCAGTGCCACTGAGGCAATAAACAAGAGTTCATGAAGCGCGGTTTTTTTACCATCATGTCGGCGCAGTTTTTCAGCTCGCTGGCGGACAATGCCCTGTTCGTGGCGGCCGTGCAATTGCTCAAGACCGGAGGTGCGCCGGTATGGCAGCAGGCCGCGCTGGTGCCCATGTTCGCGCTGTTCTACGTGCTGCTGGCCCCGTACGTGGGCGCCTTTGCAGACGCCTTGCCCAAGGGGCGGGTCATGTTGATCAGCAACACCATCAAGATCGTCGGCTGTCTGCTGATGCTGTTCGGCACCCATCCGCTGATGTCCTATGCCATCGTGGGTCTGGGCGCGGCCGCCTATTCGCCCGCCAAGTACGGCATCCTGACCGAGCTGCTTCCCGCATCCCAGCTGGTCAAGGCCAACGGCTGGATCGAGGGGCTGACGATCGCCTCGATCATCCTGGGCGTGCTGGTCGGCGGCCAACTGGTCGGCACCATGGTGTCAAGCCGCATGTTGTCGCTGGACTTCCCCTTCATCGACACCTCGGTTGACACACCGGCCGAAGCCGCCATCAGCGCGCTGATCTTTGTCTACGTGCTCGCCGCCTGGTTCAACACCCGCATCCCCGACACCGGGGTCGAGATGCGCCCCATGCCGCGCAACAAGCTCGAACTGCTGCCCGATTTCTGGCGCTGCAACACCCGGCTGTGGCAGGACAAGCTCGGTCAGATCTCGCTGGCCACGACCACACTGTTCTGGGGCGTTTCGGGCAATCTGCGCTACATCGTGCTGGCGTGGGCCGCCGCCGCGCTGGGCTACAGCGTGACCCAGGCCTCCAGTCTGGTCGGGGTGGTGGCGGTGGGCACGGCCGTCGGCGCGGTGGTGGCCTCGGTACGCATGAAGCTGGACCAGGCCACCAGCGTGATGCCGCTGGGCATCGGCATGGGCTTGCTGGTGATCTTGCTGAACTTCATCGACAACGTCTGGGTGGCGGCGCCTTTCCTCGTTCTGCTCGGCGGTCTCGGCGGATTTCTGGTGGTGCCCATGAATGCGCTGCTGCAGCATCGCGGCCACAACCTGATGGGCGCGGGCCGCTCCATCGCGGTTCAGAACTTCAACGAACAAGCCTGCATCCTGAGCCTGGGCGGCATTTACAGCCTGTCCACCGGCCTGGGCCTGTCAGCTTTCGGCGCCATCACGGGCTTCGGCTTGCTGGTGGCGGGATTCATGTGGCTGATCAAGATCTGGCACGCGCGCAACCTCGCGCATCATCGCGACGAGGTCGAGCACCTGCTCGAAATTGCCCGCAACGACAATCACCACGGCTGAGCCGCGAATGCGCCCTGGCGGGCGCCCTTTCCGGCCGCCCATGCGTCAGCCGGCGGATCGTGAACCGCCCAGAAGATGCTGGGCCAGACGCTTTCGCTCCAGCGGCAAGGTCATCCAGGTGTCGCATCCGGCCCACCGTGCCAGCAGGCGGCGCAAGGGACCCTCGTCACGCGCCATGACCACGATGTTCAAGGTCTGCCCCAGCGCGCGCGCGCGTCGGCGCAGGGCGCGGCAGACTGCGCGCGTCTGGCGGCCAAGCGAGCGGTCATCGAGAAAGGCATATCCGTAGGCCTGGCCAGCCAGTCGCGCCAGCGCCGCTTCGATGTCGTGGGCATGATCCACCTGACACCCCAGGCCCCGCAGTTCGCGGATCAGCGAGCTCCCCGCGAGGCGGACTTCGCCCACCAGCAGGATGGCCGGCGAGCGTGCCAATGCGGCCAGGCCCGGCGGTGAGGTGGGATGGTCCGAGGGGTCGGCGAAGCTGCTGCTGAAGGCTCCGGCATCCACCGGCGTCACCCGCTGGCGGCGCTCCTCGTCGCGCTGGCGCGCCAGTTCGCGCCAGTTGGCGGGAACCCTTTGGTGCGCGACAGGATCGCCATCGCGTGTGGATTCAAACCCGGCGATGGCCGGCAGTCCGGCATCGGGGGCTTCGTGGCGCGGAGCCAGCGGTGCCGCCTCGGCCCGTGCGCCGGCCACAGGCGCAGGTGGAGCCGGCGGCAGGGCGGCGACAGACGAAACCAATGCGCCGTCCTTGGCATCCCGCCACAGCAAGACACTGCGGGCATCGATCGATTCGTGAACAACCGGCCGAGCGGACCCGGCCCGGCGGGGTTCCGGCGCGCCCGGTGCCGGACGTTCGAACGGACGGGTCTCCTGGAACGATCGGGTCTCATCAAATCCATCGGCCGCGCCGCGCAGGCGCTGCATCTCCAGCGGGGCAAAAGGAACCGTGGCCTGGAAGGCCGGCGCCAGGGGCGGCGCCTCGAGGTCCGCCGGCGCGCCGGACAGCAGCCGCGCCGCTTCGCCCAGCAGGGCATGGCGTTCGATAGGGCGAGGGATTGCCGGCCAACCGGTGTGGGCGTCGTCTTGCCCGATCAGCAGCACCGGCGCGGCCAGACCACGCGCCCGGAAGTGGTGAACCGCCCGCGTATCTTCGGCATCGAGGATGATCAGGTTCGCGCGCGCGGGATCGTGAACCATTTCGTGGCGTGCGCCGTCCGGGCCAGGCAACGAAAAGGCCGCCTCAACCAGCGAGCGCTCGCCGGGCGCAAGGCCCACCAGGGCCACTCGAAAAGCAGAAGGCATCGTCAAAGAGGCGGAAAGCAAACCGATGTCAGGCCGGAGTCGCGCACAAAGCTGCAACGCAGGGAAAGCCTTGGACTATTGCCCGATACCACCGGATCGGCAAGTAGGGCCGCGACGGAAAAGGCGCCATACCGCGCACTATTGGGGGATTCCGTTGCAACCATGCTTCACCGAGAGGGTCTTCAAGCGCCACGGGCTGCGGCCGAACCGTTGTCACGCAGGTACTGCAGCAACCTGGGCTGGTCCAGGGGAATCGGCAGCCAGGCATTGCATCCGGCAAACCAGGCACGCATGCGCGACAGGAATCCACGGTGGTTGGCAACGATCAGGAGCCGCAGATCGGGCGGCGAGCGGCCGCGGTTGCGCTGGATATCCCGGCACAGGCTGATGGCCTTCGCCCCCAAAGAGACCTCGATCAGCACGGCAAACTGGTATGCGTGTTGCATCAACTGGCGCGACACCGCTTCGGGATCCCCGGCGAAATCAACGTCGTAGCCCGCACCCTCCAGAACCCGGATCAGCCCTGCCGCAGCAGAGCCGGCCAATCCCACGATCAGGACGCGATCCGCGGCCGCCAAGGGAGCCGGCAGGGTGTCGCCCTCCGAATCGGGCGAATCCGGCCCCTCCGATGGCCGTCCAAACGCGGCATCCTGCGTGCCTTTCCTCGGCATCGGTTCGACGGGCCGGGCTGACTGCGCAGTCTCCCACTCGGCCACCTCGTTTTCCCAGTCGGATGGTGTGACGGACGGCACGCTGGGGCTGAATTGCCGCGTGGGCTCGAAGTCTTCCGGCTCCCGTCGCAGCAACGGCTTGGCCACGACGGCGGGGCTTTCCTGCGGCGATTGCGGCGCGAACTGGCGGGTCTGGGCAAACCCCTCTTCCGCATCCACCGGCTCCAAGGCAAAGGGCTGGGTATCGGAAAACACGGGCCTGTCCTTGCCGAACCGCCGAAACCAGCCCCCCTCGCGGGCCCCGGGCTTCGTCCCCTCGCTACCCGTTTCATCCGTGTGCGCCAAGGCGAGCTGGCGCCGGGCGGCGGTGATCAAGGCCTGCAGGCTCAGGGGCCGTGGCACCAGCGGCCAGCCGGTCCCCTGGTCGGAATGGCCCAGGAGGACCACACCGGCAGCGGGCATCTGGGCCTTCAGGGCACTCACGACCGCGGCATCGTCGGCATTCGCGATGACAAGCGCTGCCCGCGCGGGATCTGACGCCATGAAGGCGCCCGGGATCGGGCTTCCGCTCGGCGGAAACAGGGCGCCGGCGATGAGGACGCGCTCGGTCGGGGGCAAGCCGGCCAAGGCGATGGCACAAGTACGGGACATGCTGTGTGGTGACGGACGGTTGGGCGGGCCCTGGGGCCGGATGGGAATGCAAAATTATTCACCCGAATGGCCCCATCCGGTCAGATGGCATCGGCCGGGGGCCATACTTACCCGCTTCAGCGTCGCATCTGTTGCAAAGGCGCCGCACCACCCCCGACTCAACCGCCGAAAGGCCTGCCGATGACGTCCATCTACGAATTCTCCGCCCAGCCGATGAGCGGCAAACCCGTTCCCCTGAAGAAATACAAGGGCAAGGCACTGCTGATCGTGAACACCGCCAGCGCCTGCGGCTTCACGCCACAGTTCGCCGGTCTGGAAACCCTGCATGAGGCCTGGGGCCCCAAAGGTCTCGTCGTGCTCGGTTTTCCCTGCAACCAGTTCGGCGCGCAGGATTCGGGCAGCAATGAAGAGATCGCCAGCTTCTGCCAACTCAACTACGGTGTGAGTTTCCCGATGATGGCCAAAATCGACGTCAATGGCCCACAAGCCGACCCGCTGTACCAGTGGCTGGCCGCCGAAGCGCCCGGCATCCTGGGCAGCAAGGCCATCAAGTGGAATTTCACCAAGTTTCTGGTTGGCAAGGACGGGCAGGTGATCCGGCGCTACGCGCCCACCGATACCCCGGAAAGTCTGACGAAGGACATCGAGCAGGCGCTGGCCGCCTGAAGGGCTGAGAAGCTCGCCCGACTCAGATTTCCGATTTTCTTGGCCTGTTCCCAGCGTCAAATCGTCGTTTCAAGCTATCTAATTGATAGTGACACGGCGGAAAGCGTCAGCCTGTCAGGACGTTGCGGGAGCCCGCCGCTGGCGGGCCCGCTCCAGCGTCTGGGACGCCGCGCGCGGATCCATGCCGTACATGTCGGCAAAAACCTCGATCGTCTGCCCCCCGTTCTCGAACGCGCGCAACAGCGCTTCGTCCTTGGCGCGGCGGGCCGCCGCTTCGGCCAAGGCCTCGTCCAGAAGGGCATTGGCCGCGTCGTCGCGACCGCGCACCCGCTCGTCATAGGCCTCCCGCGTCAGGCCGGACGCCTCGAACGCCTGAATCAGTCGTTGCAGCAGCTTGGGGCGCAGGTCTTCGCCGGCGCGGGACTGGCGGCGGCGGAACACCTCGAGCAATGCCTGATGGACGTGCTCGGGCGCCATGGCTTCGACGGCCTGCCCGGCCAGGTCGTGGCGCTGCAAGCCGGCTGCCACTGCCTGCAGATAGCGGGTAGATCGGGTGTGGATGGCCAGCCCCGTCTTCAGCGCCTCGCGGTCCAGCACGCCGGGATGGGCTGCCAGCAAGTCCTGGAAGATGCCCCGTTTCAAGGGCAGGAAGACCTCGCCGAACAGGCCCGGGTACAGCTCGGCCAGTTGCTCCAGAACTGGCGGTATGGCACGCGCCGCTCGTGACGCCCCCATGGGTGCCGCTTTGGACGTTTGCGCGCCCTCCTGTCGAGGGCCACGCCCGTGGCGCCGCGATCTCGATTCAGGGCGACTCTGGTTGCCATCGCCATGAGCCACCGGGCTTGTTGACGCGGGTGCCGAGGTCGCGGCGACTTCGACGCCAGGTGGTTGCGCGAGGTCGGTCGCGGTCGAAACCGGGTTGGGCACCGCGGGGGAGGGTTCTTGTTTTTGTTCGGATTCGGTGGCGGTCATGGCGTCGGCGGTCTGGGGAAAGCCCGCCATCATGCCAGCGTTCTCAGTCCCTCGGGCCAGGCCCGGTCAGCGCAGGTGCTCGTCCAGCACCTCGACCCAATGCCGAACGGGGGTCGGGGTGCCGCTTTGAAGATGCGTGATGCAGCCGATGTTGGCGGAGACGATGACGTCCGGCTCCAGCTCGCCCAGGTGGCCGAGCTTGCGGTCACGCAACTGGTGGCTCAGGTCGGGGTTGAGCACCGAGTAGGTGCCGGCCGAGCCGCAGCACAGGTGCGACTCGCTGCGCGCCACCTGGACCTTGAACCCGAACGCGGCCAGGTGCTGCTCCACCGCGCCGCGCAGCTGCTGGCCGTGCTGCAGGCTGCAGGGCGGATGAAACGCCAGATGCCTGCCCGCGCCCGCATCGCCGGCCGGCGGCCCCGGAACCCGCTCCGGCCGGCTCTGGCGCAATGCCGCCACGATGGCGGGCAGCAGCTCGCTCAGGTCCCTGGTCAGTTCGCCGATGCGTTGGGCCTTGGCGGCGTAGGCGGGTTCGTCCTTGAGGAAATGCCCGTACTCGCGCACCGTGACGCCGCATCCGGAGGCGTTCATGACGAGGGCTTCGACCTCGCCGGAGGCGATCATCGGCCACCAGGCGTCGATGTTGGCGCGCATTTCCGCGCGCCCGCCATCCTGATCGTTGAGGTGAAACTTCACCGCGCCGCAGCAGCCCGCCTTGGGCGCGATCACGGTCTGGATGCCGGCAGCGTCCAGCACGCGGGCGGTGGCGGCGTTGATGTTGGGCATCATTGACGGCTGCACGCAGCCCGCCAGCATCAGCACCTTGCGCGCATGGCTGCGCGTCGGCCAGGCGCCGGCCTCCTGCTTAGCGGGCACCTTGGCCTGCAAGGCCGCTGGCACCAGGCCACGCACGGCCTGGCCCATCTTCATGGCCGGGGCAAACAGCGGCGAGGGCAGGCCCTCCTTCAATGCCCAGCGCAAGGCTTTTTCCGGAGTCGGGCGCGGCACCTTGGCGTCGACGATCTTGCGCCCGATGTCCAGCAGGTGGCCGTACTGCACGCCGCTGGGGCAGGTGCTTTCGCAGTTGCGGCAGGTCAGGCAGCGGTCCAGGTGCATCTGGGTCTTGCGCGTGGGCTTCTCGCCTTCGAGCACCTGCTTCATCAGGTAGATGCGCCCGCGCGGCCCATCGAGCTCATCGCCGAGCAGCTGGTACGTGGGGCAGGTGGCAGTGCAGAAGCCACAGTGCACGCACTTGCGCAGGATGGCCTCGGCCTCCAGGCCTTCAGTTGTGCCAGCGAATTCGGGAGAAAGACGGGTTTGCATCGTGGGCCTGTCAGAGCTCGGCGTACAGGCGGCCGCGGTTGAAGAGGCCGGAGGGGTCGAATTCAGCCTTGAGGCGCCGGTGAATGCGGTCCAGCGGGGCTTTCAAAGGCTCAAAGCGGTCGATTCCCAGCGCCGACGGGTCATCGCCAGCTATGAATAGCGTAGCGTGTCCACCGGCCCTGGAGGCCGCCTCGCGCAGCGCGCCGGCGTGTTCGGGGCCGGCCTGGACCCAGCGCTGGCCGCCGTGCCATTCCACCAGGGGCGCCCCCACGCCCGACGGCAAGGGCAGCACCGGCGCCGTCTGCGGCACGGACAGGCGCCACAGGCATTCGGACGCCTGGCGATCCGCGAACCAGGGCAGGCGCTGGTCGCGGCAGGCGTCCCAGTCGGCGGCGACCCGGGCGTTGTCCTGGCGCTCGCCGCCCAGCGTGCGGCAGGCCGCTTCCACCGCTGCCACCGCGCCGCGCAGGCGCAGGTACAGGGTGCCGATGCCGGCATCTTCGACCCAGCAGCTGGCATTGAGCGGCAGGGGCTGGCCGCCCCAGTGGTTGATGCGGCGCAGCGCCTCGGCCTGGTCGCATTCGAACTTCAGGGTGGCTTCGGCGAGCGCCATCGGCAACACCTTGAGGCTGACGGCCGTGATCACGCCCAGCGTGCCCCAGGCACCGGCCATCAGCCGCGACACGTCGTAGCCGGCCACGTTCTTCATCACCTGGCCGCCGAAAGTCAGCGCCTCGCCGCGGCCATTCACCAGCTCCAAGCCCAGCACGTAGTCGCGCACGGCGCCGACGCTGACCCGCGCCGGGCCCGACAGGCCGGCCGCCACCATGCCGCCGACGGTCCCGCCCGCGCCAAATCGCGGCGGCTCAAACGGCAGGCACTGGCCCTGTTGCGCCAGCGCGACTTCAAGCGCTGCCAGCGGCGTGCCGGCACGCACCGTGACCACCAGCTCGCTGGGTTCGTAGGCGACGATGCCTTTCAACGCGGTGGTGTCCAGCACCTCGCCCTGCAGACTCTGCCCAAGGACATCTTTCGTGCCGCCGCCGCGGATGCGCAGCGGCGTGGCGCGGGCAGCCGCCAGGTGAACGGCATCGATCAGGGATTGGAGCGCGGCATCGGACATGGTCCGGCATGGTAAACCGGCGGGTGGCTGGGCAGCGCTGAATTTTTTGAACGGCGCGTGTGCGAATATTCGCATGGCCCGACGGCCAGGCCCCTGCACCGGGCAAAAAAAAAGGCCCACCGAAGTGGGCCGAATATCCAAGGAAGACTCTCGCATTGAAAACCGGTCGCGGCGATGGTCACCGCGACCGGGGAACCACTCAGCGGCTGTAGGCCGTTTCGCCGTGGGACGTGATGTCCAGGCCTTCGCGCTCGTCTTCTTCCGAGACGCGCAGTCCGATGGTCAGGTCCACGACCTTGTAGGCGATGAAGGACACCACGCCGGACCAGACGATCGTGGTCAGCACGGCCTTGGTCTGGACCCAGACCTGGGAGGCGATGGAGTAGTCGGCGGCGGCCACCATGCCGGCCGTGACCCAGTCGGCCACGTAGCCGGGACCACCAAGCGCCGGGCTGTTGAACACGCCCGTCAGCAAGGCACCGACGATGCCGCCGACCCCGTGCACGCCGAACACGTCGAGCGAGTCATCCGCGCCCAGCATGTGCTTCAGGCCATTGACGCCCCATAGGCAGGCGAAGCCGGCGACGAAACCGATCACCAGGGCGCCGCCGATGCCGACGTTGCCGGCCGCTGGCGTGATCGCCACCAGGCCCGCGACAGCACCGGACGCAGCACCCAGCATGGAGGCCTTGCCACGCATCAACGCTTCACCGACGCACCAGGCCAGCACGGCAGCCGCCGTTGCGCCGAAGGTGTTGATGAAGGCGAGTGCGGCGAAACCGTTGGCTTCCAGGGCAGAGCCGGCGTTGAAGCCGAACCAGCCCACCCACAGCAGCGAAGCACCGACCATGGTCAGCGTCAGGCTGTGCGGGGCCATGGATTCCTTGCCGTAGCCGATGCGCTTGCCGACCATGAAAGCGCCCACCAGGCCGGCAACCGCGGCGTTGATGTGCACCACGGTACCGCCGGCAAAGTCCAGCGCACCGGTCTGCCAGATCATGCCGGCCTTGGCGTTCATGGCATCGACCACTTCCTTGCCGGTGTAGGCATCAGGACCCATCCAGAACCAGACCATGTGTGCGATCGGCGCATAGCTGAAGGTGAACCACAGGGCCATGAAGGCGAGCACCGCGGAGAACTTCATGCGTTCGGCGAAGGCACCGACGATCAGCGTGCAGGTGATGCCGGCGAATGTGGCCTGGAAGGCAGCAAACACGATCTCGGGAATGACCACGCCCTTGCTGAACGTCGCTGCGTTGGCAAAAGTGCCCGCCGCGTTGTCCCAGATGCCTTTCATGAACAGCCGGTCAAAGCCGCCGATGAACTGGTTGCCCTCGGTGAACGCCAGGCTGTAGCCGTAGATGAACCAGAGCACCACGATCATTGAGAACGTGACCATGACCTGCATCAGCACCGACAGCATGTTCTTGCTGCGCACCAGGCCGCCATAGAACAAGGCCAGACCGGGCACGGTCATCAGAATCACCAGCAGCGTGGAGACCATCATCCAGGCGGTGTCGCCTTTGTTGGGCACGGGTGCCGACGCGGCAGCGGCGGGCGCTGCTGCTGAAGCTGCCGCAGCAGGAGCCGCCGCGGCAGCAGCTGCCGGCGCGGCCGCAGGTGCTTCAGCGGGCTTGGCTTCGGCCGATGCCGCAACCGCGGCAGGAGCAGCGGCGGGCGCCTGGGCCATGACGGCATGGGCGCCCATCAGAAGGCCCAGTCCCAGCGCAAGGGAGGCTAATAGCTTTTTCATTTCGGTTTCCTCTTACAGGGTTGGCGGGCGCTCAGAGCGCTTCGGTGCCGGTCTCGCCGGTACGGATGCGCACGACCTGCTCCAGGTTGTAGACAAAGATCTTGCCGTCACCGATCTTGCCGGTTCGCGCGGCACCCTCGATGACTTCGATGACGCGATCGACCAGATCGTCGGCCACGGCCGCCTCGACCTTGACCTTGGGCAGAAAGTCCACCACGTATTCCGCGCCGCGGTACAGCTCGGTGTGGCCTTTCTGCCGTCCGAAGCCCTTGACTTCGGTGACGGTGATGCCCTGGACGCCCATGCCGGAGAGGGCTTCGCGCACCTCGTCGAGCTTGAACGGTTTGATGATGGCGGTAACGAGTTTCATGGTGACTCCTAGACGGTCAGGCTCGCTCAGAAGGTCTTGCTGACCGACACCACGGCCGTGCCGTTGCTGATGTTCTTGCCCGGGCTGGTGTAGCCGGCGAGGTCGCGGTTGGTGGAGATGTACGCCAGGCCCATCACCCAGCCGTCGACGGTGTAGGTACCGCCCAGCTTCCAGTCGGTGATGCTGTCGACGACGCTGCCGTTGATCTGCGTGACTTTTGCGCCGCCCTTCAAGGCCTGGTAGCCGATGGCACCGTTGATGCCCCAGCCGTTGCCGAAGTCGTGCGCAGCAGCGACGTTGAGGTACCAGCTGCCGTTGGAGTCCGGGGCGCCGAAGAAGTCAGTGACCGCGTAGTTGTACTTGGCGGTCAGCGGGCCCCAGCTGCCACCGATGTAGAGCTCGCCGTTCTTGGCGCTGACCAGGGCGGGGTTCGCGCCGGTGCCGGGGTAGTAGTAATAGATGCCGCCGACATCCAGGCCGAAGTCGCCGAAGGTGGCCTTGTAGCCGCCGTAGAAGTCCATCTCGATGCTGGCGCCGTTGTACATGGCGCTGTCGACGTTGGAGTTCCAGTTGCCCAGGTACAGGCCGTTCTTCAACGCCAGGTCAACACCGCCCTGAATCGCGGGCAGCTTGTTGGTCTGCGAGACGCCACGGAAACGATAGTCCGAGAAGATGCCCAGATTGCCGGAGAGCGTGTAGTCGGGCTCGGGCGCCTTTGCGGCGGCCGGAGCCGCAGCGGGCGCAGCGGTCTGCGCCAGTGCGTTGCCCGACAGGGCTGCGAAGGCGGCGGCAATGGCGACAGGGGTGAGGTAGGCAGTTTTCATCGTGTGCTCTCGCTGAAGTTGAAAGGATGCACCCATCAAGCACACACCGTGCCAACCCTTCTCAGGACTTGGATCCTACTCACACTGGACCGCAAGGCGCGCCTGCGCTAACATATCTGTATGAATTTACAGTATGCACCGGTTTGGTGCCTTCAATCTCGCCAAGGTCGCCTTGAAGCGCACCAAACAGGAGCCATTCAGCCATGAGCCTTTCTCTGGTGCAAAGCCGCGCCCTGCTTGGACTTGAGGCCGCCCCGGTCACGGTCGAGGTGCACCTGGCCAATGGCCTGCCCAGCTTCACGCTGGTGGGCCTGGCCGATGTGGAGGTCAAGGAAGCGCGCGAGCGGGTGCGCTCGGCCTTGCAGAACGCCGGGCTGGAGTTCCCTCACAACAAGCGCATCACCGTGAACCTGGCACCGGCCGACCTTCCCAAGGATTCCGGGCGCTTCGATCTGCCCATTGCATTGGGCATCCTGGCCGCCAGCGGCCAGATCGATGCCGCGCAGCTGGCTGGCCATGAGTTTGCCGGCGAGCTCTCGCTGTCGGGCGAGCTGCGCCCGGTGCGCGGCGCGCTGGCCATGAGTCTGGCGCTGCACCGGCAACAGGTCAGCACGCGGCTGGTGCTGCCCGCCGGCAGCGCCGAAGAGGCGGCGCTGGTGCCCGACGCGCAGGTCTACCGGGCGCGCCACCTTCTGGATGTGGTGCGCCAGTTCCTGCCGGGGCAGTCCGCGCCTGAAACGCCACCCGCGGACGACGGCTGGGCCCGCCTTGCGGCCACGCCCCTGCCCGAGGCCGCGCGTTATGCCGACTTGTCCGACGTCAAGGGGCAAGCCGCCGCCAAGCGTGCGCTGGAAATCGCCGCCGCCGGCGGCCACAGCCTGCTGCTGATCGGCCCACCCGGTTCGGGCAAGTCGATGCTGGCCCAGCGCTTTGCCGGCCTGTTGCCGGCGATGTCCGTCACGGAAGCCCTGGAAAGTGCGGCCGTCGCCTCGCTGGGCGGACGGTTCTCACTGGACCGCTGGGCCCAGCGCCCGACCGGCAACCCCCACCACACGGCCAGTGCGGTGGCGCTGGTGGGCGGCGGTTCCCCGCCGCGGCCCGGAGAAATCTCCCTGGCGCACCATGGCGTGCTGTTTCTAGATGAACTGCCAGAGTTCCCGCGTGCCGCACTGGAAGCCCTGCGTGAGCCTCTCGAAAACGGCACCATCACCATTTCCCGCGCGGCCCGGCGCTCGGAGTTCCCGGCCCGCTTTCAGCTGATCGCGGCCATGAATCCGTGCCCCTGCGGTTACCTGGGATCCACACTCAAGGCCTGCCGCTGCACGCCCGACCAGGTGCTGCGCTACCAGGGGCGGCTCTCCGGACCGCTGCTGGATCGCATCGACCTGCACATCGAGGTGCCGGCACTGGCGGCCAGCGAACTCCTGAACGCCCCCCCGGGCGAGGGCACCGCCAACATCCGCACCCGCTGCACGCAAGCCCGTGAGCGCGCGCTGGCCCGCCAGGGCAAACCCAATCAGGCACTGCAGGGGCGGGACATCGATGCCCACGCCGGGCTGGACCCAGCCGCCGTGAAGTTCCTCAATACCGCCGCGGCCCGTCTGGGCTGGAGCGGACGCGCGATCCACCGCGCGCTCAAGGTGGCGCGCACCATCGCCGATCTGGCGGATGCACCCGACACCCAGGTCGCCCATGTGGCCGAAGCGGTGCAGTACCGGCGTGCCCTGCGCTCGGCGTGACCGCCGGAATCCGTCATTTATTGATAGCATGAAATGACCATACCGCGCTGGGAAAGTGCCGATTTTCCTTGAATATCGCCCGGCGCAAGCCCACGCAAAGCCCTGGCGGGGCCGCCGGGCGCCCGCTCAGCGCTTGACGACCCGGATGGTCTTGCGCGCGTCCAGGCTGATGGCCTTCAGTTCCGCCAGCAGCATATCGAGGGTGGCTACGGCGTCCAGGTCCACCATGGGCAGCTGGCCCAGGGCCACATGAAAGCGCAGGCTGGCGCCGGGCGGCAGGACTTCGTTTTCGCGCAGCCCCTGCGCCACGGCATGAGTGGCGATGGCGTTGGCCTCGTCCAGCGAACAGGGGCTGTCCATCAGCACCGCAAAATGCTGGGCCCCGACCCGGGCCACGGTGTCCGTGCCACGCACCACCCGCCGCAGCCGCGAGGCTGCCAGGACCAGCGCCCGCTCGGCGCCTTCGCGCCCGAGTTCGCGCGCCAGCGCCGCATGGTTGGCCAGTTCCACCACCATCAGGGCAAACGGCCGGCCATTGCGCGCGCGGTTGATCGAGGCCTGCAGCTGCGTCAACAGCCGGCGGTGCGAGGTCAGACCCGTCAGCGGATCGGTCACCGCCAAGGCGCGGGCGCGGGCGCGGGTCTCGGTCTGTTCGTTCAAGCGCCGGTTCAACCCGTAAAAAAGAAGCGGCATCTCCATGGCCGAGCCGAGCATCAGGCCGTATTCGGACAGGAAGCCGGACTGGATCAGGCCAAAATTGCGCGCCACGGGAAAAATGCCGCCCAGAACGATCAAGGCATAGCCGGCCGCGATCCATCGGCTGTGCCGGTCGCCCCGGGCAATGGCCAGCCCCAGCAGCAACAGGACCACGCCCATCGAGAGCGCCAGCAGGTACAGGCTCAGCTCGAATCCGATCACACTCGGCACCACGGCGTCGATGCCGGCCACGGCAATCAGGCCAAGAATGATACTGACCGCCAGGCGGTCCAGCAGGGTCGAGTATTGTTGCGGCGTCGCAACAATCCGGACAAACCAGACACCGAGCGCACCCGCGAGCAAGGGCATGAAAAAGGTCATCGGATTGTTCAGGGCCGGCATTTCGGGCCAGAACAGCATCCCGCCGACGCCCGTGATGCCCGCCTGCCCCAGGATCATGGCCAGCACGTAGATCGCATAGGCACCGAACCCGCGATCGCGATACACCAGCGCGTTGGCCAGTGCCACAAAAACCGCCAGCGCGGCCAGGCCGAAATAGCCGCCAAGAAAAAACTGCGCGCGCTGCTCCTGGTCGGACGCGACCACCTGGGTCTTGAGAAACAGGCCCCCAGAGAATGGCACCCGCGCATGGCTGATCCGCACCAGGTAGGTGACCTCGCGGCTGGTATCCGGGCCGAGCGAAAAGAAGGGCATGCGGCCGCGCTCGGCCCACTGGCTCTGGGCCAGGCTGTCCCCCGCATGCTGCACCACCAGCGCCCCTGCTGCATTGCGGTAGTAGAGCGAGGCATCATCGACACCCGGCAGGTCCACCTCCAGCAGCCAGCGCGCATCCCGGTCCGTCACCCGTGCCACGAAGCGGATCCAGAGCACATCGCCATCGGTCAGCAGGGTCTTGTGTCCGTCGGGCCGCAGAGCGAAGGGCAGTTCTGACTGCCGGGATTCGACGTCGGCCGCCGTCAGGCGTCCACCCACATCCACCAGGAACTCGCTGTGGTTGGCCAGCGCGACAGTGGATTGGGATTCGCCGAGCGTGACGGCAACCGGGGGGGGTGCGGCATGGGCGCCGGCCAGACACACCAGAAAACCGAGCGCGACCACTTGCCGCGTCGCGCACAGCCACACGGCAAGGCGCCCCATCCAAGAATCCAGACCCACCAATCGCATGACGCGATTGTGGCGGGACGAACAGGAAGCGAACAGAGGGCAGGCCAGGAAAGCGTTACAGACCGTGCATAGTTCCAGGAAACGTGGCGCGACTACAGGTTCGAAGCCAGCAGACGCCGCAGCTCGGCTTGCGGCATGGCGCGCCGCGACGCCTGCGCCAAGAGTTGGTCCTCGCCGATCTTGCCGACGTTGAAGTACGTGCTCTGTGGGTGGCTCAGCATGAAGCCGCTGACGCTGGCGGCCGGTGTCATGGCCAGGCTTTCGGTCAGGCCCATGCCGATGTCGCCGCACTGCAGCAATTCGAACATCGCGCGTTTCACGCTGTGGTCCGGACAGGCCGGGTAACCCGGCGCGGGGCGGATGCCGGTGTACTTCTCGGCAATCAGGTCTTCAGAGCTCAGCGCCTCCTGGGGCGCGTAACCCCACAGGTCGGTGCGCACGCGGTGGTGCAGGCACTCGGCAAAGGCCTCGGCCAGCCGGTCGGCCAGGGACTTGAGCATGATCGCGGAATAGTCGTCGTGCGCGTCGATGAAGGCCTGCTCCTTTTTCTCCACGCCCAGGCCGGCGGTCACGGCGAACACGCCGACATAATCGTCTGCCACACCCTTCGGGGCCACAAAATCGGCCAGGCAGCGGCTCGGGCGCATCACGTCGTCGATCTCGTGCTTCTCGTTCTGCTGGCGAAGGCCGTGCCAGGTCAGCGCGACCTGGCTGCGGGTCTCGTCGGTATACAGCTCAATGTCATCGTCGTTCACCGCGTTGGCCGGGTACAGGCCGACCACCGCGCTGGCGCTGAGCCAGCGGCCGTCGATCAGGCGCTGCAGCATCGCCTGCCCATCGGCGAAGACCTTGCGCGCCTGTTCACCCACCACCTCGTCCTGCAGGATCGCCGGGTAGGGGCCGGCCAGGTCCCAGGTCTGGAAGAACGGGCCCCAGTCGATGAAGCGCGCCAGCTCGGCCAAGTCGAAGTTCCTGAACAGGCGTTTGCCGATGAACTTGGGCTTCGGCGGCTGGTAACCGGTCCAGTCGATCGGCGTCCTGTTGGCTCGGGCCTGGTCCAGCGGCCACAGCACGACCGGCTTCTTGTTCCCGTGCTGCGTGCGCACGCGCTCGTAGTCGGCGTTGAGTTCGGCGATGTAGGCGGCCGCCTGGTCAGACAGCAAACCCTGCGCCACGCTGACACTGCGCGAGGCGTCAGGCACATAGACGACCGGGCCGTCGTAGTGCGGCGCGATCTTGACGGCGGTGTGCACCCGGCTGGTGGTGGCGCCGCCGATCATCAGCGGCATCAGGCGAGAGCGGAAGTAATCGTCCTTCTGCATCTCGCCCGCTACGTATTGCATCTCTTCCAGGCTGGGCGTGATCAGGCCGGACAGGCCGATGATGTCGGCGCCTTCCGCTTTCGCCCGTGCCAGAATTTCGTGGGCCGGCACCATCACGCCCATGTTGACCACCTCGAAGTTGTTGCACTGCAGGACCACGGTGACGATGTTCTTGCCGATGTCGTGCACGTCGCCCTTGACGGTGGCAATCACGATCTTGCCCTTGGCCCGGGATGCCTCGCCAGCGGCGGCCTGCAGCAGCTTCTCGGCCTCGATGTAGGGCAGCAGGTGCGCCACGGCCTGCTTCATCACGCGGGCCGACTTCACCACCTGCGGCAGGAACATCTTGCCCTGGCCGAACAGGTCGCCGACCACGTTCATGCCGTCCATCAGCGGGCCTTCGATGACGTGCAGCGGTCGGCCGCCCGTGGCCAGAATGGCGCGGTAGGCCTCTTCGGTGTCGTCGTTGATGAAGTCCGTGATGCCATGCACCAGAGCATGCGAAAGGCGCTCGCCCACGGTCCTGGGGGATTCGGGTGTGCCGCGCCATTCGAGCTTTTTGCCTTCATCTTTGGCGCCGCTTCGGGCGGTTTCGGCGATCTCGACCAGGCGTTCGCCCGCATCCGGACGGCGGTTCAGCACCACATCCTCGACGCGCTCGCGCAGTTCCGGCTCCAGGTCGTCGTAGACGCCCACCATGCCCGCGTTGACGATGCCCATGTCCATGCCGGCCGCGATCGCGTGGTACAGGAACACGGTGTGGATGGCCTCGCGCACCGGGTCGTTGCCCCGGAAGCTGAAAGAGACGTTGGAAACGCCGCCCGACACTTTGGCGCCCGGCAGGTGCTGCTTGATCCAGCGCGTGGCCTCGATGAAGTCCACCGCGTAGTTGTTGTGCTCTTCGATGCCGGTGGCAATGGCGAAGATGTTGGGGTCGAAGATGATGTCTTCGGGCGGAAAGTCCACCTCGTCCACGAGGACGCGGTAGGCACGCTCGCAGATCTCGATCTTGCGCTCGAAGGTATCTGCCTGGCCTTGTTCATCAAAAGCCATCACCACGGCGGCCGCGCCATAACGTTTGACCAATTTGGCCTGGCGCTTGAACTCGTCCACGCCCTCCTTCATGCTGATCGAGTTGACGATGCCCTTGCCCTGGATGCAGCGCAGGCCGGCCTCGATCACGCTCCACTTGGAGCTGTCCACCATGATCGGCACGCGGGCGATGTCGGGCTCGCCGGCGATCAGGTTCAGGAAGCGCACCATGGCCGCCTGGCTGTCCAGCATGGCCTCGTCCATGTTGATGTCGATGACCTGGGCGCCGTTTTCGACCTGCTGGCGCGCCACCGCCAGCGCCTGCTCGAACTGGTCGTTCAGGATCATGCGGGCGAAGGCCTTGGAGCCGGTGACGTTGGTGCGCTCGCCGATGTTGACGAACGTGGCACTCGGGGACTGCGCTTCAGCCCTGTCTTCGACGGAAAAGACAGCGCCAATGGTGACCGGCTCCAGGCCGGACAGTTTCATGGGGGGCACATCCCGCACTGCGGCCGCAGAGGCCGCGGGGGAAGAAATCGATTCTGGCATGCATCTCACCTGGGAAAAGGCTAACAGGTGAGCGTCGTTGCATCCCGGCAAGCGGGGTCCAAGCCTGACACAGGGCCCGCACGGGCCCGCGCTGCAACGCTCCTTGGAAGCGGCGGATTTTACCGGACAAGCCGGCCTTGCCGGCGGCGCCCCCGACGACGCCCGCAACAGTTGCTCACCGTATTTACGCCGGCCGCGCGTGGTTGCGATTGACAGCCTTGCCGTGGCACCTGACAATTTTCGAGTCTCCCAGCGGTCCACCGGGCCGAAAGTGCCATTCCAATCTGACCCCCACGTGAAGTCCGAAGCCCCCGCGAACAAAGCGCATGCCGCGCGCGAAGCCCTGCGACAGCGCATCGACGCCGAACTGGCGGAGCTGGGAACCATCAAGATCAGTTCCTGGATGCTGGCAGAACCGCCCGCCGCCACGCCCACGCTGGACGACGGCCGCGAGCCGGCCTCGGAAGTGGAACTGGATGCGGCACTGGGCGCCCTGCTCTGGCGGGCCCGCGAACAATTGCAGACCAGCCACAGCTTCCACGTGATCGGCCCCGACGGCGCGCTGGTGGCCGTGCTGATGCCGCAGTCGGGCACACTCAGCGTGCGTCCCCTGGTGGCGCAGGACGAGTTGGACGCGCTGGAACTGCACCGCCGGCCGCAGGCGGCTGGCAAATCGCCGCCCGACTACCGTCAGACCGACACGGCCACCGTGCTGTGGCGATTTGCCCTTTTCGGCGAACCCGCGTCTGAGGCCCTGCCCCCGCACTACCGCCAGATGCCGTTGCGGCTGAACCAGATGCCACCCCTGGACCGCACAATGGTGGCCGGGCGCCATTACAAGCTGATGCGCCTGCTGCACGAACGCAGCCACACTTTCGACGAATTGCGGGCCCACACCGGACTGAGCGAAAAGCAGCTGCACCGGGACCTGACCGCCCTGCACCTGGTCGGAAGCCTCGGCACCAATTGAACCGTTCGCGGCGGGGATCCAGCGCGGTGTGCCGCCTTTGGCGTGCGCGAGTCAGGTCCGCCCAGCGAACGCTCAGCAAGGAATCGCAGCGCCCCAATGCCAGAACGCCCGACCCTGTCAGGCCGGCTCGACGGCCGGTTCCCTGTAGAAAGCGCCCGGCCGCAGCTTGCGCGCCGCCAGGGGCGTCACCGCACCGTGGATCGCACCAATGTGCTCTGGCGTCGTGCCACAGCAGCCGCCCACGATGTTGACCAGGCCTTCGGCGGCGAATTCGCGCAACAGGCGGCTGGTGACCTCGGGCGTTTCGTCAAAGCCGGTCTCGCTCATCGGATTCGGCAGGCCGGCGTTGGGGTAGCAGCTGATGAAGGTCTCGGGCGCGGCCTTGGCCAGCTCCTGAATGTAGGGGCGCATCAGCGCCGCGCCGAGTGCGCAGTTCAGCCCCACGGCCAGCGGTTGGGCATGGCGCACGCTGTGCCAGAAGGCGGTGACGGTCTGGCCGCTCAGGATGCGGCCCGAGGCATCGGTCACGGTGCCGCTGATGATGATCGGCAGGCGCTCGCCGCTCGCCTCGAAGTATTCGTCGATCGCGAACAGCGCGGCCTTGGCGTTGAGCGTGTCGAAAATCGTCTCGACCAGCAGCACATCGGCGCCGCCCTCCACCAGCGCCTCGACCTGCTCGTAGTAGGCCGCGCGCAGCTCTTCGAAGCTCACGTTGCGCGCGGCGGGGTCGTTCACGTCCGGGCTGATGCTGGCGGTCCTGGGTGTCGGGCCGAGGGCCCCGGCCACGAAGCGGGGGTGGTCGGGCGTGCTGAACTGGTCGCAGGCCTGACGCGCCAGTCGCGCCGACGCGAGGTTCATCTCGCGCGCCAGATTGGCCATGTCGTAGTCGGCCTGGGCAATGGAGGTGGCGCCAAAGGTGTTGGTCTCGACCAGGTCGGCACCGGCGGCCAGGTAGGCCTTGTGGACGTCGCGGATGATGTCGGGCCGGGTCAGCGAAAGCAGTTCGTTGTTGCCCTTGACGTCTTTGGGGAAGTCCTTGAAGCGATCGCCAGCCCCATCGGGGCCGCGATAGCCTTCCCCGCGGTACTGGGCTTCGGTCAGCTTGAAGCGCTGGATCATGGTGCCCATGGCCCCGTCGAGAATGACGATGCGGTGCTTCAGGATGTCCGGCAGGGCCTGGGCGCGGGTGTAGGTGACGGGCTTCATGGGCCGGGATTATCGGGCAGGTCCGAGCGCCTGGGCCGTTCGCGGGGGCATCGGGGCGGCGCTTTGCCGCGACAATAGCGCTCGGCGCCGCGGGTCGTTCCCGGCAACGGGCAGCTCAGGGGCGCGCAGGGACCTCTGCGCGACAACCGGCCAGCCCAAAGGCCGGCGCCTTCCACCTATTTTCGAACCAGAACCACCCCATCCCGGCGTCGATGGGTCTTCAACAGCTCCTTTTTTGATAGCTTTCGACCTCTCCCCTTCGTCCATCCTTCGCGAGGTCTTCGGCTACGCGGCCTTCCGCGGGCCGCAGGCCGGCATCATTGACCATGTCACCGCCGGCGGCGACGCGCTGGTGCTGATGCCTACCGGGGGCGGCAAGAGCCTTTGCTACCAGATTCCGGCCATCGCCCGCCAACGCGCCGGCCATGGCGTGGCCATCGTGGTCTCGCCGCTGATCGCGCTGATGCACGACCAGGTCGGCGCGCTCGACGAAGCCGGCGTGCCGGCCGCCTTCCTGAACTCCACGCTCGACTGGGACGCCACCCAGGACGTGGAGCTGCGCCTGCAGACCGGCGCCATCACGCTGCTGTATGTCGCGCCCGAGCGGCTGAACACGCCGCGCTTTCTGGGCCTGCTCGATGACCTGCACCAGCAGCGCGCCCTGAGCCTGTTCGCGATCGACGAAGCCCACTGCGTGAGCCAGTGGGGCCACGACTTCAGGCCCGAGTACCGGGCGCTGACCGTGCTGCACGAGCGCTACCCGGGCGTGCCGCGCATCGCGCTGACCGCCACCGCCGACGCACTGACCCGCGCCGACATCGTCGAGCGGCTGCAGCTCGAAGACGCGCACCAGTTCGTCAGCAGCTTCGACCGGCCGAACATCCGTTACACCATCGTCGAGAAGAAGGACGCCACGCAGCAGCTGCTGCGCTTCATCACGCGCGAGCACAGCGGCGACGCGGGCATCGTCTACTGCCAGTCGCGCAAAAAAGTCGAAGACATTGCCGAGACGCTCTGCGCGCACGGCCTCAACGCGCTGCCCTACCACGCCGGGCTGGACACCAAACTGCGCCAGACCCACCAGGACCGCTTCCTGCGCGAGGAAGGCATCGTGATGGTCGCCACCATCGCCTTCGGCATGGGCATCGACAAGCCCGACGTGCGCTTCGTGGCGCACCTGGACATGCCCAAGAACATCGAGGGCTACTACCAGGAAACCGGCCGCGGCGGGCGCGACGGCCTGCCCACCGACGCCTGGATGGCCTACGGCCTGCAGGACGTGGTCAACCAGCGCCGCATGATCGACGAGAGCCCGGCTGGCGAGGAGTTCAAGCAGGTCATGCGCGGCAAGCTCGACGCACTGCTGACCCTGGCCGAGGGCGCCGACTGCCGCCGGGTGCGCTTGTTGAGCTACTTTGGTGAGGCGAGCACGCCCTGCGGCAACTGTGACAACTGTTTAAACCCGCCCGCCGTGTGGGACGGCACCGACGCCGCGCGCAAGCTGCTCAGCACGATTTACCGCGTGCAGCAGGCCAGCGGCATCAGCTTTGGCGCGGGCCACATCATGGACATCCTGCGCGGCAAAAAGACCGAAAAGGTCGCGCAGTACGGCCACGACGGTTTGAGCACCTTTGGCCTTGGCGCGGAATTCAGCGAGCTGCAGCTGCGCGGCGTGCTGCGCCAGTTGATTGCGATGGGCGCGCTGGCGGTGGACGCGCAGGCCTTCAACACGCTCAAGCTGACCGAGGCCTCGCGTGCCGTGCTCAAGGGCGAGCTGGCGGTGAACCTGCGCGAATCGGTCACCGGCCCGACCGAGCGCCGGCTGCGGCGCGACAAGCCCGGCGCCCGCGCGACGCCACCCGCGGCCGCCGCACTCAACGAAGACGGCCTGGCCCGCTTTGCCGCGCTCAAGGCCTGGCGCGCCGAAGTCGCCCGCGAGCACAACCTGCCCGCCTACGTGATCTTCCACGACGCCACCCTGGCGGCCGTGGCCGAGCGCTGCCCGCGCACGCTGGACGACCTGGGCGGCATCAGCGGCATGGGGGTGAAGAAGCTGGAGGCGTATGGGGCGGAGGTGTTGCGGGTGTGCGGGGGTGTAGCGTGATGTTTCACAAGAAAATTGGCAACTTCCCGGCGTGAATGCGGCGTTGTTTGCTCTTGTTTTAATCAGAAATCCTCCCGCTTCAGGCGCCCGGGGCTGTGTCAGCGACACGGGGAGACGTCCACCCAAGCGGGCAGCGCCGCATCCTGCGTGCCAGCATTGCTGGCATTGACTTCGTTTGAGTGAAGGAGGCATCCCGTGAGTACGCTGACCATCCGGAATGTTGAGCCGGTCATCAAAGACAAGCTGCGCCTGGCCGCTGCCGCCCATGGCCGGTCGATGGAGGAAGAAGTGCGCAGCATCCTGCGCGCCGCGCTGACGCAGCCGGCCGCACCGCGCGGCCTGGGCAGCCGCATTCATGCACGCTTTGCCGCTTTGGGCGGGATTGATCTGGCGCTGCCGGAGCGAAGCGACCTGCCCCGTGCCGCCAGCTTTGATGAAAACGCCTCCCAATGAGGGTTCTGGACACCAACGTGGTGTCGGAGACCATGCGGGCGCAGCCCCATGCCGCCGTGCTGGCCTGGCTGGACGCCCAGGATCCCAGTGACTTGTGGCTGACCGCCGTCGTGGCGGCCGAGCTGATGTCCGGCGTGGCCCGCCTGCCTGACGGCGCGCGCAAGCAGCAACTGGCCCACGGCGTGGCGGCCATGCTGGAACAGGATTTCGCCGGGCAGGTGCTGCCCTTTGACCTGGCGGCCGCGTCCGTCTATGCCGACCTCGTTGCGCAGCGCGAGCGATCGGGAAAGCCCATCGGCATGGCGGATGCGCAAATTGCGGCGACATGCCTCGTGCACCAGGCAACCTGGTCACGCGCAACCTCAAGGACTTCGAGGACCTGGGCTTGACGCTCATCAATCCGTGGGCGCAAGCCCCTCACTGAGCGGCGTTTGACCCGGCCTCAGTCGCGCAGCCGCTCTTCCACAAACGCCCGCAGGATGCCCATCGCGGGCGCCTCGGTGCGGCCGGCCAGCGTGATGCAGGCAAAGCGCGCCCCGGCCCGCAGGGGCGGTTCCACGCGGATTTCGGCCAGCGTGCCGGCCGCGATCCCGGCGCGCGCCGCTGCCGCGATGCCCAGAAAAATGGCGTCCGTCACCGCCACGGTGTCAAGAAGGCTGGTCACGTCCTCGCACTGCAGCGTGGTCATCTGCGCCGGGTCGGCCCGCGGCCCATAGTGGTCGACCAGGAGCCGCGCCACTTCGTCCGACAGCGGTGTGGAGGCGATCGGGTAACCCAGCAGCACCTCGAAGGGCACGGGCGTGGCACCCGCCAGCGGATGGCCGGCGCGGCAGATGAAACCGGCGCGCAGCTCGCCCAGGGGCTCGATGCGCAGGTCGGCCGCGGGCGCGATGCGGCGCACGTCAATCACCAGCGCATCCAGCTGCCGCGCGCGCAACTGCAGCAACTGCAGCTCGGTGGAGCCGCGAGAGACCGCCACTTTCACGCCCGGATGGTGCCGGGCCATGTGCTGCAGCAACGGCGTCATGAGCAGCGCCCCGGGGCCGGAGCCCAGGCCCACGCGGATCGCCCCGAGATTGCCCTGCTGCAGCAGGTCCGCGCTGCGCCGCAGGTCGGCCGCGTCCAGCACCATGCGGCGGGCGCGCGCCACCACGGTCAACCCCAGCGGCGTGAGCTCGTTGCGCTTGCCGATGCGGTCGATCAAGCGACCGCCCAGTTCGTCTTCCAGCGACTGGATGCTGCGGCTCAGCGCCGACTGCGTCAGGTGCATCTGCGTGGCGGCGCGGCTGAACGAGCCGCTGTCGGCCAGTGCCAGCAGGTGTTCCAGCTGTTTGAGGTTCACGGCGTGTAGATCATGAGCGAAATGAATAGGAATCAGCAAAATAATACATTGGACACATGATCTGCCGGTGCCTAGCATGGAATCCTGCATCAACCCTTCACCTACCGGAACCTGTCATGCCATCTCTCAAGCGCCATTTCCTCAAGACCACCACGGGCCTGCTGGCCGGCCTGCTGCTCGCCGGCGTCGCGTCAGCCCAGGGCTTTCCGACCAAGCCTGTCACGCTGATGATTCCCTACCCGGCGGGCGGCCTGTCGGACAACATCGCCCGGCGCGTCAACGTGCCGCTGGGCGCGGCGCTCGGCCAGCCCGCCATCGTCGACAACCTCGGCGGCGGCAGCGGCAGCATCGGCGCACAGAAGGTGCTGAACGCGCCGTCGGATGGCTACATGGTGTTCCAGGGCTCGCCCAACGAGCTGATCCTGGCCCCGCTGGCGATCTCGGCCATCAAGTACAAGCCCGAGAGCTTCCGCCAGATCCACCGCATCGCGCTGGCGCCCATGGCCATCTTCGTGCGCCCCGGCTTCCCCGCGAAGACCGCCGACGAACTCGCCGCCCATGCGGCCAAAGTCGCCAAAGAAGGCAAGCCCATGACCTATGCCAGCGTGGGCGTGGGTTCGTTCTACCACCTGCTCGGCGCGAAAATGAGCAAGGATCTCGGCGTGGAGATGACCCACGTCCCTTACAAGGGCGGCGCCGATGCGCAGCGCGACCTGTTCACCGATCTGGTCGACATCTTCATCACCCCCTACGGCCCGGCCCAGGTGGAACTGGTCAAGCAGGGCAAGATGCGCGCCCTGGCCGTGCTGACACCGGCGCGCCAGCGCCTGATGCCCGAGGTGCCCAGCACCACCGAGAGCAAGGCGCTCAAGACCTTCACCGCCGAAATCGGCACCGGCTACTTCGTCAAGCGCGACACGCCCGAGCCGGTGGTGCAGGCGCTGCACCAGGCCCTGCAAAAGACCCTGGGCGACACCCAGCTGCGCGCCGGCCTGTTCGCCATGGGCCAGGAAACCTCGCCGCTGCAAACGCTGGCCGAGGCTGACCAGGCCTACAAGGCGGAAATCAGCGCCTACCAGGCCATTGCGAAGTCCATCAACCTGCAAGCGCAATAAACGAGGCCCGCCCCATGTCCGCCGTTCTGGAACACCGCCCCCTCGCCAAACTGGACGCCCTGCAGGCGCACGCCGATGAATTCACCGGCATGCGGCGCGACATCCACCGCCACCCCGAGCTGGGTTTCCAGGAGTTCCGCACCAGCGAGCTGGTCGCCGAACGCCTGACCCAGTGGGGCTACAGCGTCACACGCGGCCTGGGCGGCACCGGCGTGGTGGGCCAGTTGCAGCGCGGCACGGGGGCCAAACGCCTGGGCCTGCGCGCCGACATGGACGCCCTGCCCATTGTTGAAGCCACCGGCCTGGCCCACGCCAGCTGCCACACGGGCGTGATGCACGCCTGCGGCCACGACGGCCACACCGCCATGCTGCTGGCCGCAGCACAGCACCTGGCGGAGCACGGCGACTTCAGCGGCACGCTGAACCTGATCTTCCAGCCCGCCGAGGAAGGCCTGGGCGGCGCGGTGAAGATGATGGAAGACGGCCTGTTCGCGCGTTTTCCCTGCGACGCCATCTTCGGCATGCACAACATGCCGGGCTACCCGGCCGGCCACCTGGCGTTGCGCGACGGCCCGGCCATGGCCTCGTCGGACTACGTGGGCATCACCATTCATGGCAACGGCGGCCATGGCGCCATGCCGCACCGCGCGGCCGACCCGGTGGTGGCCGCGTCCAGCCTGGTGATGGCGCTGCAGACCGTGGTGTCGCGCAACGTGGACCCGTTGCAGATGGCCGTGGTCACGGTGGGCGCCTTCCATGCGGGCGAGGCCAACAACGTCATTCCACCCCACGCCACGCTGCGCCTGAGCGTGCGGGCGCTGGACCGCGACGTGCGCACCCTGCTGCAGCAGCGCATCACCGCGCTGGCGCAGCAACAGGCTGCAAGCTTTGGCTGCACGGCCGAGGTCGAGTACCGCCCGGGTTATTGCGTTCTGGTGAACACCCGCGCGGAAACCGATTTCGCGCGCGAGGTGGCGCTTGAACTTGTCGGCCCCGGGCGCGTCACCCTGCAGGCCCCGGCCCTGCCCGGCAGCGAGGACTTCGCCTTCATGCTCGAAAAAGTGCCCGGCAGCTACCTGCTGATCGGCAACGGCGACGGCACAGATGGCGGCACCTTCGCCGGCCACGCCTGCATGGTGCACAACCCCGGCTACGACTTCAACGACGCCAGCCTGCCGGTTGGCGCGGCCTACTGGGCGCTGCTGGCGGAGCGGTTTCTGGTGGAGTGAGGGCGCTGCGGGTGTTATCCGCACCCGCTGGCCTCATGCCAGCGGACAGGTCACGCGGCAAAAAACATCTTTATTGATAGCAAAAAATGACCATTTCACGCTGGGAAGTGGTCATTTTTATTGCAAAAACCCCATCGAACGGCCTTCGCGGACCTCGGGCTTGATGCGGTGCTCGGCTTCGAGCTGGTCCAGGAACTCTTCGACGCTGAAGGCGGTCGCCAGGATGTCGGTCTGGCGCTTGACGGCGGCAAAGTCGCCGGGGCACAGCTGCGCCAGCTTCGCGAGCCGCGCCTTGGCCCCATGCGTCAACAGCGAAGCATCGCCCGCCAGCGCCTCGGTCACGAACATGGCCTCGCGCTGTGCTGCGGTCAGGGGTTTGAACTGGATCTTGAAGGTGAAGCGCCGCAGCGCGGCCTGGTCGATGCGGTCCAGCAGGTTGGTGGTGCAGATGAAGATGCCATTGAAACGCTCCATGCCTTGCAGCATCTCGTTCACCTCGGTCACCTCGTAGGTGCGCTGCGCACCACGGCGGTCCTGCAGAAAGCTGTCGGCCTCGTCCAGCAGCAGCACCGCCTTCTCGGCTTCCGCCTCGCGGAACATCGCGGCCATGTTCTGCTCGGTCTCGCCGACGTACTTGCTCATGAGGTCGCTGGCCTGCCTGACGATCAGGGGCCGCTCCAGCGCGCGGGCAATGTGTTCGCCCAACGCGGTCTTGCCGGTACCGGGCGCGCCGTAGAAACACAGGGTGCCGTGGCCGCGCACCTTCAGCGCCTCGACGATGCGCGGAATCTCGAAGCGGGTCTCGACGTTGAGCATCGCCAGATCCCAGGTGGTGACCTGCGGGCGGCCCCGTGCGTCGGGCGGCGTGTTGCCCAGTGCCGCGTCGGCGTTCTTCAGTTGCCGCTCGATCAGCGCCTCGAAACCCGGGCCCTCGGCCACGGCTTCGCCGTGCGCCAGGCCGGCAAAGCGCACCGCGGTGCGGATCTGCGCCGGTGTCAGGCCCTTGCGGCCGGTCAGGCGGGCGACGAAGGTCTCGCTGACGGCCACGCCGTCCAGCGTCTTGCGCACCAGCTGCTCGCGCGCGCCCGGCGGCGGCGACTTGAGCTCCAGGTGGTAGGCAAAGCGGCGGCGAAACGCCGGGTCGATCTGCTCGATGCGGTTGGTGACCCAGATCGTCGGCACCGGGTTCGATTCGAGAATCTGGTTCACCCAGGCCTTGCCGTTGACCGAGTGGCTCACTGCGGCGGCCAGCGCCTGTTGCTCGTGGCGCGCCATCAGGCCGGCCGCGTCCACGCTGACCGGCGGAAACACGTCCTCCACCTCGTCGAACAGCAGCGCAGCCTGCTGCGTGCCCTTGAGGAAGACCTGCGCGATCTGCATGGAGCGGTAGCGGTCTCGGCCAGACAGGCTGTTGCCGTCGCGATCGGCGTATTCGACCTCGAACAGTTCCACCCCCGCCGCCTGCGCCACCACCTTGGCCAGCTCGGTCTTGCCGGTGCCGGGCGGGCCGTAGAGCAGCACGTTCACGCCCACCGCCTTGTCTGCAACGGCCTTTTGCAACAGGCGCACCAGCACCTGCACATCCTCGGCAATGAAGCCGAAGTCGCCGGGCGCCAGCGCGCTGCGCGCCGCGGGGCGGGTGAACACGGCCATCAGCTCGCTCTGGTCGCGGTATTCGCGCATCAGCACCGGCGGAAGCTTTTCACTCACTTTCATCAGGTCGGCCAGATCCGTGATGTTGTGCTCGGAAATCAGGTTTTCCACCAGGCCGATGCGCTCCAGCCGCGAGCCGGCGCGCAGCGCCTCGCCCACCTCCTCGGCCTTGACGCCGGCGACGTCGGCAATCACCGCATAGGCCTCGGGGGCATTGCTGACCTTGAACTCCACCAGCATGCTGCGCAGGTCGCGCTGGTAGCGCGCCAGGGTGCCGTACAGCAACAGCGCGCGCTCGGCCTGGTTGAGCTGCAGCAGGCCGGAGAGCGCGTCGATGTTCTTTTCCACCAGCGTGGAATGCTTCTTCAGCGCCTGCTTGAGCCAGGTGCCGGTGGCGGCGAGCACCGCCAGCAGGTCGCGCGGCGCGTCCTTGGCGTACTCGTCGAGGTAGAAGAACAGCGTGCCCTCTTCATAGGGCCCGCGCCAGGCACCATGGCGGTCGAGGAAGGCGCGCGCCGACAGCGCCTCATGCCCTCGCCAGAGTTCGTTGTCTTTGCAACGCCGTGCCAGGAAGGCGCGCAGGCGCTCCAGCACCGGCGCCGGCCAGACGAGGTGGCGCCCGGCCAGCGACATCAGGCTGTTGAGGTCGCGGCGCACATTGAACTTGGGGCCCTGGTGGGCCGCCAGCGTGAACACGAAGTGCGAGCACATCAGGTCCAGCACCGGGGCATGGCCCAGTTCGGGGGACGGCAGAACGGCCCCGGCAGACGAATCAGAAACCGAACGCTTGACCATGGATAAGCCTCCAGCCGCTTTGCTTGCTGACTTCACCATAACGCAGAGTTCGGGTCGAGGGAATACCTTGATGTGGAAAAGCCGCACCCGGCGCGCGTGTTCCCGCGACAATTTGGCCATGATTGATCTGCAAACCATTCAACAAGCTGCCGAGCGGCTGCAAGGCCAAGTGCTGCTGACGCCCTGCGTCGAGTCGCGCACGCTGTCCCAGATCGTGCAGGCCCAGGTGTTCCTGAAGTTCGAGAACCTGCAGTTCACCGCATCGTTCAAGGAACGCGGTGCCTGCAACAAGCTCGCGCAGCTGAGTGCGGCCGAGCGCGCGCGCGGCGTGGTGGCCATGTCCGCCGGCAACCATGCCCAGGGCGTGGCCTACCACGCGCAGCGCCTGGGCCTGCGCGCGGTGATTGTGATGCCACGCTTCACCCCCGGCGTGAAGGTGGAGCGCACACGCGGCTTCGGTGCCGAGGTGGTGCTGCATGGCGACACGCTGGAGCAGGCGCGCGCCCACGCCTTCGAGCTCGCCACGGCGCAGAACCTGAGCTTCGTGCACCCCTACGACGATGACGCCATCGTCGCGGGCCAAGGCACGGTGGGGCTGGAAATGCTGCAGGCCGTGCCGGACCTCGACGTGCTCGTGATCGCGGTGGGCGGCGGCGGCCTGATCAGCGGCATCGCCACCGCGGCCAAGGCCCTGAAGCCCGGCATCGAGGTCGTGGGCGTGCAGACGGTGCGGTTTCCGGCCATGTTCAACGCGATCAAGGGCACGCACCACCCACAGGGCACCAGCACGATTGCCGAGGGCATTGCCGTTGGCACGCCCGGGCGCATCACTGAAGCCCTCATCCGCGCGCGCGTGGACGACATGCTGCTGGTGGATGAGGGGGATATCGAGCAGGCGGTGCTGATGCTGCTGGAGATCGAAAAGACCGTGGTCGAGGGCGCGGGCGCGGCGGGCCTGGCCGCGCTGCTGAAATACCCTGAACGCTTCCGCGGCCGCAAGGTCGGGCTGGTGCTGTGCGGCGGCAACATCGACCCCCTGCTGCTGGCGGCCATCATCGAGCGCGGCATGGTGCGCGCCGGGCGGCTGGCGCGGGTGAAGGTGGGCTCGCGCGACGTCCCCGGCGCGCTGGCGCTCATCACCGCAGCGGTAGCCGAAGCCGGCGCCAACATCGACGAAGTGCACCACCAGCGCGCCTTCAGCGCGCTGTCCGCGCAGAATGTGGAGATCGAGCTCGTGCTGCAGACGCGCGGCCATGAGCACGTGCGCGAGGTGCTCGACCACCTGCGCGCCGCGGGCTTCGATGCCGCCCTGTATTGAAAACACCCCCGAATCCACGACGGAGACCTGGATCGATGAACACCGACACCCTGCAGGCCGCGCTGGCCGAGTTATTTGCCCCATGGGTGCAGGCCCTGGGCCTGCGCGTGCAATCGTGCGAAGCTGGCGTGGTGACGCTGCGCCTGCCGAGAAGCGACCAGCTCAGCCGGGTCGGCGACATGCTGTGCGGCCAGGCCATGATGGCCGCGGCCGACACCGCGATGGTGCTGGCGCTGATCAGCCACTTCGGCGCCTTCCGGCCCTGCACCACGGTGCAGATGAACACGAGCTTCCTCAAGCCGCTGTCGGGCCAGGACGCGATCATCGAGGCCCGCCTGCTGCGCGCCGGCAAGGCGCTGGCTTTTGGCGAAATCGACATCCGCGGCGCCGATGACGGCAAGAGCGTCTGCCGCGCCTCCACCACCTATGCCCTGCTGTAGGGCAGCGCGACGATCGGCAAACCGCTAGAATCCGCCCCATTCGACCGATTCAGGAGACCTCATGTCCGCACCCGCCGCCCACGACACCGCAGCCGAACAGGATCCCATCGAGGGCGTGGTCAAGAACATGCACATCGTGCTGCCGGTGGCCGGTGCCGTGCTGATTTTCATGCTCGCCTTCATCGCCGTCTTCATGGCCTGAGCAAGGCTGCTGGGTAGTTTTGCCCGTGAATTAGGCCATTCCCCAGCGCCCCAAGGTCTTTTTTAGCTACATATTCTGTAGCATTCGAAACCCGCTTCAGCTGGCATAGCCCGGGCCCTGCCGGGCGTTGATGTTTCTGCCGGCCTGTCGGGCCACCCGCTGCGACGATCCGCGCCCTATCCCCGGCTCTTTCCACCCCTGCCCCGTCAGCAGCGGACCATCTGCTGCGCGCGGTCAGAGGGTCCGGCAAAGGTGCGCCATGGGGGCGAAGCCCGCCTGCGCAGGTTGCACAAAGGCTTGATATGGTGCAAGTCAGCCTCAGGTGTGCAGCAGGACAATGCTCCTCACCCGAGTGGGAAGGAGGTCGCCATGCATCAGGTTCGTTCCGCAGCTGTCGCCGGCTCGTTCTATCCGGCTCAAGGCCCGGTGCTGTCGAGGGCTGTGCAGGATCTTCTGCAGCCGTTTGCACCATCGCAGGATGCCGGACAGGCGCCGCCCAAGGCCCTGATCGTTCCCCACGCCGGCTATGTCTATTCCGGTTCGACCGCCGGGCAGGCGTACGCCCAGCTCACTCCATGGCGGCAGTCGATCCGTCGCGTCGTGCTGCTCGGTCCGGCACACCGCGTGCCGGTGCGCGGGCTGGCATTGCCCGGTGTCGACGCTTTCACCACCCCGCTGGGTGAGGTGCCTGTGGATGGCGCCGCCGTCAAAGCCTTGGGACGGTTGCCCCAGGTGGTCGTGAGTCCGAACGCGCACGCCCAGGAACACGCGCTGGAAGTCCAGTTGCCGTTTCTGCAAACGGTGCTCGACACGTTCTCCCTGGTGCCGCTGGTCGTGGGCGACGCCACGCCCGACGAAGTGGCCGAGGTGCTGGAGACGGTGTGGGGCGGCGCCGAGACGTTGATCATCATCAGTTCCGACCTTTCCCACTACCTGAGTCACGCCGCGGCGCAGGCGGTGGATCGCCAGTCCATCGAGACACTGTTGGCGCTGCAGCCGACCCTGAACCACCGCCAGGCCTGCGGCGCCACGCCGGTCAATGGCCTGCTGCTGGCCGCACGTCGGCATGGCCTGAAACCGCAGTTGCTCGCCTTGCGCAATTCCGGCGACACGGCCGGGGACCGGCAGCGGGTGGTGGGCTACGCGGCCGTGGCGTTTCATGAGGCCGCCGCCGCGGCCCGCCGGCCTGTGGCTCGCACCGTGCCGGCCAACGCCGGCGATGTGCTGCTCCCGCTGGCCCGCAACGCCATCGCAGCGGCGGCGGGGCGCGCGGAGCCGCCTCCGGAAGACGCGGCTGCGGCCACGTGGTTGCAGGCGCCCGGCGCCACTTTTGTCACGTTGACCCGCGACGGGCAGCTGCGTGGCTGCATCGGCTCGCTGCAGGCGCACCGGTCGATCCAGGCTGACGTTCAGGCCAATGCGGTTGCAGCGGCGATGCGCGACCCGCGATTTGCACCGGTGACCGCAGGCGAGCTCGACCGGATCGCCGTCGAAGTCTCCCTGTTGTCCGCCGCCGAGCGGCTGCAGTTCAGCGGCGAGGCCGAGGCACTCGCCCAGCTGCGCCCCGGCATCGATGGCCTGATCTTCGAATGTGGCGCTGCCCGCAGCACCTTTCTGCCTCAGGTCTGGTCGCAGCTGCCCGATCCCGCCGATTTTCTGGCGCAACTGAAGCGCAAAGCCGGGTTACCCGGCGATTTCTGGTCAGACGAAGTGCGTCTGTCACGCTACACGGTGCACAAATGGACCGAGGCGCAGCGCCGCAGCGCAGAGCAGCGATGAACAACTCGACCCTGCCGACCGACGAGGGCGCCTATCCGGGCCGCTGGTGGCACACGCTGGACGACGGGCGCGTCCAGTGTGACCTGTGTCCGCGCGACTGCCGCCTGCACGAAGGGCAGCGCGGCGCCTGCTTTGTGCGGATGCGCGAGGGCGATACCATGGTGCTGACCACCTATGGCCGCTCGTCCGGGTTCTGCATCGACCCGATCGAGAAGAAGCCGCTGAACCAGTTTTATCCAGGCTCCAGCGTGCTGTCGTTCGGCACGGCGGGCTGCAATCTGGCCTGCAAGTTCTGCCAGAACTGGGACATCAGCAAGTCGCGCGACATGGACCGGCTGATGGACCAGGCCTCGCCCGCGGCCATTGCCAACGCCGCCGCGCAGGCGGGCTGCCGCAGCGTGGCCTTCACGTACAACGACCCGGTGATCTTTGCCGAGTATGCGATGGACGTGGCCGACGCCTGCCATGCGCTGGGCGTGCAGACCGTGGCGGTGACGGCGGGCTACATTCACGAGCAGCCACGGCGCGAGTTCTTTGCGAAGATGGATGCCGCCAATGTGGACCTGAAGGCGTTCACCGACGACTTCTATTTCAAGCTCACCGGCTCCCATCTCCAGCCCGTGCTCGACACGCTGGTCTACCTGAAGCACGAGACGAGGGTGTGGTTTGAGATCACCACGTTGCTGATCCCCGGGCACAACGATTCGGACACAGAGATCATCGCGATGAGCCAGTGGATCCGCAAGGAACTCGGCCCCGACGTGCCGCTGCATTTCTCCGCCTTCCACCCGGACCACAAGATGCCCGACGTGCCGGCCACGCCACCGTCCACGCTGGTGCGAGCCCGCGACATCGCGATCAAGGAAGGCCTGCGGTACGTCTATACCGGCAACGTGCGCCATGAGGCCGGCGACACCACCTGGTGCCCGGGCTGCCAGCAGCCGCTGATCGTTCGGGACTGGTACCAGATCCGGCACTACGGGCTGACGGCGCAAGGGCAATGCCCTCACTGCGGCGCTGACGCGGCCGGCCGTTTTGACGAGCGCGCCGGAAATTTCGGGCGTCGGCGCATTCCTGTCGCTATTCAGGGGCTCGCTGTATGAGTCGTCCCGAGCTTTTGGCCCGCATAACGTCATGCAAGTTTTGCATAGCAATTCGCCGGTTTGAAAGCAAAGCACCTGTTGGGGTTCATAAAATTGACATCCCCCCGCGATTCTCGCCAAGCACGCGATCGCAGCCTTGGGCGCATGTGACTTCAAGTCGCTTTTTGAAAGGCCGGCTGCCTTTGAAAAGTCGATTTTCAACTTTGGAGCTTTCCCGATGAACTCACCCGCCATGCAGGGCCTGAACCTGAATACCCCCGCGTACGTCAAGAACGGCAAGCTGATTGCCTGGGTTGCCGACATGGCGGCTCTGTGCAAGCCCGACGCCATTTACTGGTGCGACGGCAGCCAGGACGAATACGACCGCATGTGCCAGCAACTGGTGGATGCCGGCACCTTCAAGAAGCTCAACCCCGCCAAGCGGCCGGGCAGTTACTTGGCCCTGTCCGACCCGTCGGATGTGGCACGCGTGGAAGACCGCACCTACATCTGTTCGGCCAGGAAGGAAGATGCCGGCCCGACCAACAACTGGATGGCCCCGGCGGACATGCGCGCCACCCTGCAGCCGCTGTTCGACGGCTGCATGAAGGGCCGCACGATGTATGTCGTGCCCTTCAGCATGGGCCCGCTGGGCTCGCACATTGCGCACATCGGCGTGGAACTGACCGACAGTGCCTACGTGGTGGTCAACCAGAAGCTGATGACCCGAATGGGCAAGGCGGTGCATGACGTGCTCGGCACCGACGGCGAGTTCGTACCGTGCATGCACACGGTGGGCGCCCCCTTGGCCGAAGGACAGAAGGACACTACGGCCTGGCCCTGCAACCCCACGGTCAAGTACATCGTCCACTACCCTGAAACGCGCGAGATCTGGTCCTATGGCTCCGGCTACGGCGGCAATGCCCTGCTGGGCAAGAAGTGCCTGGCTCTGCGCATTGCCTCCAACATGGGCCGTGACCAAGGCTGGTTGGCAGAACACATGCTGATCCTGGGCGTGACCAATCCGCAGGGCAAGAAATACCATGTGGCCGCCGCGTTCCCCAGCGCCTGCGGCAAGACCAACTTCTCGATGCTGGTGCCACCCGAGGCCGGCTTCGCGGGCTGGAAAGTCACGACCATCGGCGACGACATCGCCTGGATCAAGCCCCACGCCGACGGCAAGATGTATGCGATCAACCCCGAAGCGGGTTACTTTGGCGTGGCCCCCGGCACCAACATGCACACCAATCCGAATTGCATGCTTTCGTTGAACAGTGACGTGATCTTCACCAACGTGGCGCTGACCGACGACGGCGATGTCTGGTGGGAAGGCATGGAGAAGGACACGGGCACGCTGCCCTCGCACCTGATCGACTGGCAGGGAAAGGACTGGACGCCTGAAATCGCCAAGCAGACCGGCGCGAAGGCGGCCCATCCGAACTCGCGCTTCACCGTGGCCGCCACCAACAACCCCGCTCTCGACCCGCAGTGGGACGATGCCGATGGCGTGGCCATCGATGCCTTCATCTTCGGCGGCCGCCGCTCGACCACCGTGCCGCTGGTGACCGAAGCCCGCACCTGGATGGAAGGCGTCTACATGGCGGCCACCATGGGCAGCGAAACCACTGCCGCCGCGTTCGGCGCGCAGGGCGTGGTGCGCCGCGACCCGTTCGCCATGCTGCCGTTCTGCGGCTACAACATGAGCGACTACTTCCAGCACTGGCTGGACATGGAGCACAAGCTCGAAAGCATGGGCCATACCCTGCCGAAGATCTTCTGCGTGAACTGGTTCCGCAAGGACGAGGCCGGCAAGTTTGTCTGGCCGGGTTACGGCGAAAACATGCGCGTTCTCAAGTGGATGATCGACCGCATCGAAGGTCAGGCCAAGGGCGAGGAAACCATGTTCGGCGTCGCTCCAGCCTACGGGGAGCTGAACTGGACCGGGCTGGATTTCTCATCCGAACAGTTCAAGACCGTGACCCACATCGACAAAGCCGCATGGGTCGAGGAGTTGAAGCTGCATGCCGCCCATTTCGAACAGCTGGCGTACCACCTGCCGAAAGAGCTGATTGAAACCAAGGCCGAACTGGAGAAGCGACTGGCGGCCGTCTGAAGCCGGACAAGCTTCGCCATACAGGATCAGCGACCTTACCGGCCTTTGAACCCAGCGCCGCCCCGGCCAAAAACCGGGGCGGCTTTTTTCCGGGTGGCGTCAGACGTAGGGCAAAGGCGCGGACCGGGTCACGGCCGAGTGGGCGCGGACCCGCGCCACGACCACGGGCGACAGCGTGGCTGCAGCGTCGTCACGCGCCAGCACCGACTGCAAGTCGGTCATGAGACGCGCGTCCTGCAGTGCGATGGACCAAAGACGCTCGTCGGCCCTCGACTGGGCCTTGCGGGCCGCCCACTCGTCGAGCGCGACGAACACCCGCGCAGAGAATCGCCGGACCGTCCCGGCCAGCAGAGCCAGCGCAACAAACCCGATGGCCCACAAGGCCACCCACGCAGCCATCAGGTGGCCATCGACCCAGGTTTCGAGCAATTGGTCCGCAACAACCAGCATGGCGGACACGATGGCCGCCAGCAACAAAGCTGCCATGCCTTTGGAGCCATCAAAGCCTCGGTGCAGATCGCGCGCGGTCAGCAGCGCCGCCTCGAGCTGCTCGGGGCTGGGATGTCGATCCGAGAAAGGGGATGGGGCATAACTGGACATGATCTTTTCCCTTCTTACGTGCGCCCTGGTCGCGATGACCAAGGACATGGGCAAATACTAGGGTTAACACTAATGTGATTCTACTTTATATTGATGATGTGTTGCATTCATGTTGGTGATATATAGTTACCGCGACAGATCAGCGACTGCACCCGATGCCTTCCAGCTTTTTTCAGCCCAATTTCCGCACGCTCGACCTGAACCTGTTGCGCGTGTTCGACGAGGTCATGGCCGAGCGCAGCCTGACCCGCGCCGCGCGCAACCTGTCGTTGACCCAACCCGCCGTCAGCAACGCCTTGCGCCGACTTCGTGAGGCGCTGGGCGACGAACTGGTCCGCCGCGGTGGCACCGGCGTGGAGCCCACGGTCCGCGCACTGGCCTTGTGGCCCAGCGTGCGCGACGCCCTTCGGTCGCTGCAGGCCTCACTGGCGCCCGGCAACTTCGAGCCTGCGAGCGCCACCACCACCTTCGTTCTTGCCATGGCCGACGCCACCGCAGCCACCCTGGTCCCGGGTCTGGTTCAAATGGCGGAATCCGATGCGCCCGGCGTTTCCCTGCGTGTGGTGCCCCTGACCACGCGCGACCCTCGCGCTTTGCTGGAGGCAGCGGCAGCCGACGTGGCCGTCGGCTACTTCCCGGCCGCCCTGGCGGACATGACCGCCCGCGAGCAGGCCGGCGAAGCCGTCTCGTTTTCGCACCAGCGCCTGTACGGCGGCGAGTACGTCTGCGTCATGCGTCGCAAGCACCCACTGGCCAGCGGGCGCCTGACGATGGACCGCTATTGCAACGCGCGCCACCTGCTGGTGAGCTTTTCGGGCCGTCCCTGGGGCTTCATCGACGAGGCCCTGGCCGCGCTGGACCGCCAGCGCCGAGTGGTATTGACGGTGAA
>NZ_JAKJEW010000170.1:0-565 GCF_022705245.1 Candidatus Skiveiella danica
CGCCGACAGCGTCGCCCTGCTCACGGACATGGCACTCACGGCCGCCGACGTCGATGAACTCGAGGTCGAGCAGGCGCGGCGCGCCGCAAGGCTCGCCCGCGAGTGCATCCAGGCCGAGCCGCTGCCGGCCCTGCTGACGATCCAGCAGGCCCATGCCGCGCAGCAGTACGTCATCCCGCCGATGACCCTCACGCGCGGCGACGCCGCCACGGCCATGGCCGTCGCACCGCAGCGCCTGGCCTTTGAGTTCGAGCTTGGCGGCCAGGAGCAGTTCTACCTGGAGGGGCAGATCAGCTACGCCTGCCCCGAGGAGGCCGACGGCCTCAGCCTCTACTGCTCGACCCAGCACCCCAGCGAGATGCAGCATCTGGTGGCGCAGGCGCTGGGCCGGTCGGCGCACGCCATCCGCGTCGAATGCCGGCGCATGGGCGGCGGCTTCGGCGGCAAGGAGAGCCAGTCGGCGCTGTTTGCCTGCGTGGCCTCGCTGGCGGCGGCGCGACTGAACCGACCGGTCAAGCTGCGCCTGGACCGCGACGACGATTTCCTGGTCACCGGGCGGCGCCAC
>NZ_JAKJEW010000171.1:0-563 GCF_022705245.1 Candidatus Skiveiella danica
CTTGGCGCCCTCGTTGACCATGGCCGCCATATAGCGGCGCATGATTTCGTCATGGCTGAAGGCGCGCGGCGTGATGCCCTTCTTTTTCCGCTCGGCATCGACGATGGCCAGCACGTCGGGGTCGTCCTGGCCGGTGCGTGCTCCTTCAGGGTACAGGTACCAGCCGCGCCCGGTCTTCTGGCCATACCAGCCGCGCTCGGCGATGCGGTCGGCCACCTCGACGTAGCGCGCCTTGGGGTCGCGCGTGGCGGCCTTGCGCTTGCGCGTGGCCCAGCCAATGTCGCCGCCGGCCAGATCGCTCACCTGGAACGGCCCCATGGGGTAGCCAAAGCCGCGCACCGCGGCGTCGATGTCGTAGGGGCTGGCGCCGTCCTCCAGCACGTAGTTGGCCGCCTCGCGGTAGACCGCCAGGATGCGGTTGCCGATGAAGCCGTCGCACACGCCGGCGCGCACCGGCACCTTCTTCATGCGCTTGGCCAGCTCGAACGAGGTCACCACCACGTCGGGCGCCACCTTCGATGGCACGACGATCTCCAGCAGCTTCATGATGTTGGCCGGGCTGA
>NZ_JAKJEW010000172.1:0-562 GCF_022705245.1 Candidatus Skiveiella danica
TGTGCGCGGTGAATGGCCGGAATAGCCATCCACCGCGTGTCCATGCAGCGTTGCGTGCTTACGGCGTTACGACTGCAAACGAAACGGGTGGTTTGTCAAACAGAGTGAGAAATCTGATCAGATCGATCCGGCTGCCGGTGATCTTGAAATCACTGCTCAACAGGGTGTCTTTGATGTCGGCGGAATCAGTCAAAAGCTTGATGAAGACATTCTTTTTCATGGTAATGGTCACATTGGCGTCCGGTGCCGGTGCCGTTTTCCTGTGGTTAAGTGCGGCCGCCATGGCATCGAGAAAACTTTCAATCGGTGTCTGCATGAGCATATCGATTGCGTAACTGCGATCGCTTTCCCGTTTCGGCGGTCCGTTACGCAACTCTGAAGCGGCTGTCAGATAAATATTGCGCCAGACGGCTGATTCAGACATGTAGCCCATCTGGTCGTAGGTGCGCGCCAGCAGCGTAATGGCATTTGTGTTGTCGGGTTGAGCAAAGACCACGTGATTCAGCAATTCCACCGACCAACGGTAGTCCCCTTTGTCAAAGGCGGCCTGCGCCGCACCGAT
>NZ_JAKJEW010000173.1:0-240 GCF_022705245.1 Candidatus Skiveiella danica
CCTGCGTGATGACGAGCGGCTCGGCACGCAGCGTGCCCTGCACGCCGGTCACGCCCTTGGCCTGCTTGGGGCAGAGCTGCAGGCTGTAGCGCACGCAGTGCTTGGTGATCATCAGGCTGACCTCGCCGAGCGCCTCGTGGCTCTCGTAGGCGGCCTCGATGAGGCGCACGCCGTGGCGCGCGTAGAAGGCGGCGGCCTGCTGGTTGTAGACATTGGCCAGGTAGCTCAGGCTGTCCTCGG
>NZ_JAKJEW010000173.1:250-562 GCF_022705245.1 Candidatus Skiveiella danica
GAGGGCCGCGGCGCGCGCCGCCTCGAGCGCGGCCACGCCGTCGCGGCGCAGCTGCTTGAGTTGCGCGGCCGGCAGGAAGACCGGCTCGCGCAGCGCCAGGCGCACGCGGCGTGCCGCGAAGATCGTGTCGCCCAGCGCGGACAGGCCGTCCTTCAGCTGCGCCTCCTGGCGTGCCGCGTCGCGCGCCGGCTGCAACTCCAGCGCCAGCTCCACGCTGGCGCGGTGGCCCCGGGCGTCCTTGAGACTCAGCGACAAACCCTGCGGCGTCTGCGCCAGCGTCAGGTCGACGGCGATGCGCCGCTCGGCGCTCGG
>NZ_JAKJEW010000174.1:0-560 GCF_022705245.1 Candidatus Skiveiella danica
ACGTCTTCACCACCGTGCCGCTGCGCGGCAACCCGCTGGCCGTGGTGCACGACGCCCAGGGCCTGACCGACGCACAGATGGCCGCCATGGCGCGCTGGACCAACCTGTCGGAAACCACCTTCCTGCTGCCCCCCGACGACCCCGAGGCCGACTACCGGGTGCGCATCTTCACCCCTGGCGGCGAACTGCCGTTTGCCGGCCACCCCACGCTGGGCAGCTGCCATGCCTGGCTGGTGCCGCGCGATGCCGCGGTGGTGGTGCAGCAATGCGGTGTGGGCCGGGTGCGGGTGCGCCGGGACGCCACGCCGGATGGTCAGCGCCTGGCCTTCGCCGCCCCCGCGCTGCGCCGCACCGGCCCGGTCGAGCCCACGCTGCGTGCCCAGGCGGTGGCGGCGCTGGGCCTGGCCGATGCCCAGGTGCTGCGGCTGGAATGGATCGACAACGGCCCCGGCTGGATGGGTGCGCTGCTGGCCGACGCGGCCACCGTGCTGGCGCTGCAGCCCGATTTCGCGGCCATGCGCGGCCTCAAGCTCGGCGTGGTCGGGCCGCACCCGGCCGGC
>NZ_JAKJEW010000175.1:0-100 GCF_022705245.1 Candidatus Skiveiella danica
TCAGCCGTAAACCTGCCGGATTTTTTCCACGATGTTGGTGGTCGATCTGCCCTCCGTGAGAGGGATGGTCACCACCCGGCCGCCGGTCCCCTTGACGAAG
>NZ_JAKJEW010000175.1:110-557 GCF_022705245.1 Candidatus Skiveiella danica
CCCGCCAGTCGCCGCCCTTGACGAGAACGTGGGGTTCCAGATATTCGATCAATTCCCCGGGGGTCGTCTCCGGGAAGATCACGATAAAATCGATGCATTCCAGGGCCGCCATGATATCGGCCCGCTCGTCCTCCGGGACCAGGGGCCGCTTCTCCCCCTTGATGGCCCGGACGGAGGTGTCACTGTTCAGGGCCAGGATCAGCACGTCCCCGAGCTTCTTTGCCTCCCGGAGATAGCGGACGTGCCCCACATGGAGGATATCAAAGCAGCCATTCGTGAAAACAATGGTTTTTCCCTCCTGTCGCAGCTTTTGGAGTCGTGCTTTCAGTTTTTCCTTGGAGACGATTTTATGCATGGCTTGCCCTCATAAGCAGCCGCAACGCTTGCGTAAAGGATTTCGGCGGCCACGGATTTTTTTCACCGTCCGGCATGTCGCGTTGCCTGCCC
>NZ_JAKJEW010000176.1:0-232 GCF_022705245.1 Candidatus Skiveiella danica
ATGCTGCGGCACATAGCCGATGCGCGGCTTGCCCCTTCGGGAGCCGGCCGCGTTGCAAAAGGTGATCTCCCCCTGGTAGGGCACCTGCTGCAGGATGGCCTTGAACACGGTGGTCTTGCCCGCGCCGTTGGGCCCGATGATCGCGGTCATCTCGCCGCAGTGCAGGTGCAGGGAGATGTCCTCGAGCACGGGCAGGCTTCCCAGCTGCACATTCAGGTGCTTGAGCTGCGTG
>NZ_JAKJEW010000176.1:242-556 GCF_022705245.1 Candidatus Skiveiella danica
TCGCCCGACACGACCGGGTCCAGCACATACATCGGCACGCCGGTTTCCCGGGACAGCAGCTTTGCCGAGAGGTCCTCATACTGCGGCTCGGCAAACAGCGCGCGCACGTGTTCCGCCCGGATTTTGTCCGCGACCTCCGCCATCTCGCGCGCCGAGGGCGCGTCGCCCGGCTCCTCCCCGATCACGGCCACCACGCGCAGGCCGAACTCCTCGGCAAAGTAGTCAAACGCCTCGTGGAAGGTGACGATCGGCTCGCCCTCAAACGACTGCAGGGCCTCGCGCATCCGCGCCTTGAGCGCGCCTAGGCGCTGCAG
>NZ_JAKJEW010000177.1:0-551 GCF_022705245.1 Candidatus Skiveiella danica
GTGGGCTCGAAGCTGCTGCAACTGTCGAGCTGGAAACTGGACAGCTCCAACACCCAGACGTCGGGCAATGCGTCCGCGTCCAGGCAGGATGAGAGAGTGTCCAACAGGGTCGGGCCGATGTTTCCGGCCACCACGACCGACTTGTCGGCGCGCCGCACCAGTTGTCCGGTCAGCGCGGTGACGGTGGTCTTTCCGTTCGTGCCCGTGATGCCCAGCACCTGAGGGCGGTAGCCGCGGTTTTCCGCCAGATTCGCCAGCGCCTGGGAAAAAAGGCTCAACTCGCCACCGTTCCAAAGGCCCGCAGCCTGCGCGGCCTGATCCACCCCGGCCACCGATGCGGGCGCAAGGCCGGGGCTGCGGAACACCGCGCGCACCGGCGTTCCCTCCACCAGGCCAGCTTCCAGTGGGCCGCTGAGGAAGCGGGCGTCGGGAATGTCGTTGCGCAGTGCCTGCAGGCCGGGCGGGTCCTCGCGGGTATCGGCAACCTGCACCCGCGCACCGCAGCGCGCGCACCAGCGCGCCATGGCCAGGCCCGAGGCCCCGAGTCCGAG
>NZ_JAKJEW010000178.1:0-551 GCF_022705245.1 Candidatus Skiveiella danica
TACCTGGCGGACGCGCCGCGCTTCATCGCCTACATCCGCGCCACCTGCGCACGCTACCGCGAGCTGACGCCGCTGCTGCGCCTGGTCGATGAACTGGAGGGCACGCAGGCGGCCATGGGCTACGCCTTCGGCCGGGTTTAACAACGGCGCGGTGCATTGGTTGTCTTCCCCCCTCGCGGGCTTGTGTATGCACACATCTTTTTGATAGCGCGTAACGCATATTTAGCGCAGGTTTTAGCTCCCTCGCCCCCTTGGGGGAGAGGGTTGGGGTGAGGGGGTGATGCGGCGCAGCGCCCCGTTTTTACACCCTCACCCCCGCCCTCTCCCGCACGCGGGAGAGGGAGAAACAGGCGCCAACGCAGCGGCCATGGTTTTCATCATCAAAACAGCCTGCAACACTTATCTACCAAGCGCTAACAGCTACTATTTTTAAACTGAATGCCACGTTTTTACTGCCCCCTGCCCCTGGCCGCCGGCGCGCAAGTCACGCTGCCACCCCAGGCCGCGCGCCATGTGCAGGTGCTGCGCCTGCAGCCGGGCGGCGTCATCAC
>NZ_JAKJEW010000179.1:0-263 GCF_022705245.1 Candidatus Skiveiella danica
CCCGGCAGTGCTGCGGCGCGCGCAGATTCCCTACAAGGTCAGCGGGGGCCAGAGTTTTTTCGACCGCGCCGAGATCCGCGACCTGTGCGCCTGGCTGCGCCTGCTCGTCAACGAGGACGACGACCCGGCCTTCCTGCGCGCCATCAGCACGCCCAAGCGCGGCGTCGGCCACACCACGCTGGCGGCCCTGGGCGCATTTGCCGGCGCGCGCAAGCTGAGCCTGTTCGCCGCCCTGTCGCACGAGCGCCTGGGCGACGCGCTGT
>NZ_JAKJEW010000179.1:289-551 GCF_022705245.1 Candidatus Skiveiella danica
CCCGCCAGCTGCACGCGCTGCACGAGTTCGGCCGCGACATCGACGCGCTGCGCGAGCGCGCCACGCAGGCCCTCGGCCAGAAGGCCGCGCACGGCCTGTGCATGCAATGGCTGCAGGACATCGGCTACGAGGCCCACCTGCAGTCGGGCGAGGACAGCGAGAAGGCGGCCGCCAACCGCTGGGCCAATGTGCTGGACTTCGTCGACTGGATGGCCAAGCGCTGTGGCGGCGAACTGGCCGAGGATGGCAGCAGCCAGATCCG
>NZ_JAKJEW010000017.1:0-94191 GCF_022705245.1 Candidatus Skiveiella danica
AAGCGTCCGTCCATCATTGCCGCTTGCTGGATGCAGGCTACGCTCTGGTGATGTCATGAATTATGTAAGTCTCAATAGTTTGAAGGAGATACGGTTGTAGACGTTGTTGCCGACGTATTTTTCATTGCTCAGTACTTCGCGCACCGTGGCACGCGTCCAGTCACGATCCAGGTCGGTGCGGACCCCCTGGTTATTGAGGCGGGCTGCGATTTGGAATTCAGGCACGCCTTCATCAATGAACCAACGGTAGATCTGATTGACCGTTTCGACTTCCGGCTCCGGCCCTGGCATCAAAATGACCCGATCCGTTTGCAGGCTCTTGTGCTCACCGCGTACCAGTTCACTTTTGACGGACCCAGTCTGGTCGATCAAGACCCGGCGCAGCCCAAAGCCAGCGGGGCCCCCTTGACGGTAGCCCAGTTCAATCAGACGGCATTGACCTGCAAAGACCTTGGCTGACAGTTCCCGGCTGTACTCACCGGCCATGGCACGCTTGACGCCTTTGACTATTGTTGAGACGGGGGAGCCATCGTTTTCGAACTGCTCGGCGCAGTAGGTCACTTGGATGCCGGCGCGACGACAGATGTACTCGTAATAGGCGCTTTCGTCGGCATCCTGGAAGCGCCCCCAGCGGCTGACGTCGTACACCAGGATCATTTGAAAATCGACCGGACCGGCTTCCACGTCCTTGATCAGTTGCTGCAGGGCCAGGCGCCCGCCAATGTTCAGGCCACTTTTGCCCTCATCCGCATAGGTGCGTACGATCTCAACGCCGCGGTGCGCAGCGTACTCACGGATCTTGTCGGCCTGGTTTTCGGTGGAGTACTGCTGGTGTTCGGTCGACATCCGGACGTACTCGGCAGCCCGGAAGTTGGCCGGCCGATCCAACGCATCATCTTTTGGCACATCGGTAGACATAGACCGGATCGCATGCTGTTCAGTTGGGCCGTACGGTAAATGCTCGTGGGCCAATTGGCGATCACGTCCTATCTTTGCAAACGTCTGTTTTGCAAGGGCACTCGGCGCACACAGGGGAAATCTCCACAATCCACGCGTCCATCTTTGCAGGGCCCTTCACCTGAATGGGTCTGATTCGATAGATTCCAGCGGGAAGTCCATCAGGCCTCGTTGACACGTTCGCCGTTGCAGGGTCGAATTCATGCGCGGGATTTGGCTTTGAGCGCTGTTGTTGTCGGTTTCTCTCGGCATACGCCGGATTCGTTGCTCGGTACCGACGCGAGTAGTCTGGGTTTCGGTCGCGCCAGGCACGCTGTGCATCCTGGAGGTTCTCTCGGTAGAAAGGGTCGTCTTGAAGCTTCTTGCGCTGCCAGGCTTGGCGTCGAGCGCGTTGGCAGGCCGGGGACGAGCAATAGGTTTGGTTGTGGACCTGTGGGCGGGGCTGAAAGGGTTGTCCGCAGCAGGCGCAGATCTTGGTCGTCATCAGAATTCTCCATACAAAAAGGGGTATGGGAGTCGTTGTGTGACTGGTGCGCGCGCGTCTGTTGCGTGGTCTTTGGCAGACCGTTAAGATGATGGGCAATAGTTGGTTAAAATGTGTCTCTTTTGTGGTTCTATGACGACTTTTTTTTGTGGCAAGAGGCTTATATGGTTCCTATGGTGAGTGCCCAGTCGACCGCAGGCTTCAGTTTGTTTGACAGTGTTCCTGAAGACTATTTTCACTTCGGGGTTGGCAATTCCTTTCAACCAAAGGTCGTGCCTGAGGTCCTGGGGCTTAAACGCGAAGATGTTTCGAAGCTGGCCTCAGTCTCGCTGAAGTCGGTTCGCTACGACGATTCCATTCCAGAGCCGATGCGCGAGCGTTTGGAGGAAATTGCCATCACCATCAACATGGTGGCCAAATTCTTTGATGGGGACACCGATAAGACGGTGACCTGGTTTAGGGCTCGCAATCCGATGTTGGGTGATGTGTCCCCTAGAGACATGATCCGTTTGGGGCGCTTCGAGCGGTTGCGAAAATTCATCATTAATGCGGTGCTTGATAAAAATCGAACCCATGTTCAAGAGCCGGAAATGGCCTGATTGGACTAGTCGAGTTGCCAAAGCCTAGAAAACTCGTCATTCCTGCGGCGCGAACGGCCCCGCAAGAGCCGATCGGAATACGTGAACTGGATCGTTTCAGCAGCGAGTCGATTGATCGTTGGACCGCTCTGTCGAACGACTTGGATGAGTTGGAGGCGAATTTGTACTTCGCCTTGGAGCCTGAACGACGCCGCTTGCGTCCCGAGTTGATCGCTGCGCTCCAGCAGCACCAGACAAATCCGCTTGTAATTCAGGGGTGGGTGCGAATCGTCGATTACCAGTTTACGAATATGCCTCTGTCGAGCGCTGGCAGCCTGACGGGATATGGTGCTCGATTCAATGCAGGGATGGATTTGGATCCGGGCACACTTAATCCTTGGCCAGCCCTGTACATTGCGGAGGACTACGAAACTGCCTATCGGGAAAAATTTCAGCTCAAATCATCGCAGGCGATTGATGGGTTGAAGCCTGAAGAGTTGGCCCTTGAGCATGGAAGGAGCCATACCACTGTGCTTCTGCAAGGGCGCATTGAGCGAGTCTTTGATATGACCTTGCCTCGGCACCTTGAGGCCGTAGCAAAGGTGCTTAAGAAAATCAAACTTCCGGAGCGGGCGAAAACTTTAAAGAAGAAGCTCCGTATGAAACCGGGTGATCTTTCAATGATCCAAAGTGGCAGGGGTCTCTACGACGCTGTGTTGAAGCACAACTGGCGAGTTCTTCCCGTACAGTTCGGGTTGCCAGCCCGTAGCCATATCTTGGCGGAGCTTATTCGGGTCGCCGGGTTTGAGGCGATTTTGTACAAATCCACGATGGGCCCAGGCAAGTGCCTTGCGGTCTTCCCGGACCAGTTGTCTGGACAGGCCTATGTTGAGTTAGTGGACAAGGCTCCGCCGGAGGTGAGGCACACGCGTCTTGACGATAACTCCGCGGGCGACTTGGCCGGCTGGCACATCCTCCCACCAAGCTTTAGGCGATGAAGGCATGAAAGCCGATGGCAGGCCGTACCTCTTGCGAGGCTGGCGCGGTGCTATTCACGGCCAATTAACTTTTTCATAATCCGAAAAGGACAATCTCCGCAAATAGGGGACAAACACCCGAAACCTTCCTCACCTGTTGGGAGACCGAGTTTGAACCCGGGTCCGCACTACACCACCAATACTCTGTTTAAGGGCCGCTAGGAATCACCACCTAGCGGCTTTTTATTTGTAAAATCAACTACTTATGAAGCATTGAGGACTAACGGGGGCTATTGACAGCCAAACCAAAAGCGGGGAACATGCCGGGGAACAGACCGGGGCAAATGGTCATTTTTCGCAGTCGTTCCCCGCTTTCACTGGAGAAACCCCGATGCTGACCGATGCCCAATGCCGAAATGCAGTTTGTTCCCCGGACAAGAAGCGGGCGCGGTTTACCGATGCCGGGGGGCTGTATCTGGAAGTGAGCCCGGCAGGCTCGAAGCGGTGGTTTTGGAAAACCTACTTTGACGGCAAAGAGGGTCGCATGGCTTTTGGTAGCTATCCGGACGTTTCCCTAACAGCGGCAAGAAAAGCGCGTGACGCGGCAAAGCTGCAAAAGTCCGAGGGTATACCCCCCCCCACACAAGCTCCAATCAAAACGCCAACTCATGCACCCCCTATAGCGCAGACAGCGCAGACAGCGCGGCCATGGCACCGCCGAGGCACCTTCGGCACACTGCGCATGCACCCAGGCGACGCTGGGAAGATCGGTTGCAAGGAAGGCGATTGGGTCAGCATGACGACGCGCCGGGGCAACGCCCGCGCAGCAGTCGAACTGGGCGACGACCTGCAGCCAGGCCATGTGTCGCTGCCGAACGGCCACGGACTCGACTACACGGCGGCTGACGGGACGCCAGTGCACAAGGGCGTGTCGCTCAACGAGCTCACCGATACGACAAGCCGCGACCCATTCGCAGGAACGCCTTGGCACAAGTACGTGCCAGTCCGGATCGAGCGCCTGAGCGCCATGCAAGAGGCTGCCGCATGACGCACGCCGTTACGTACCTGTCCTCCTCGGCGGCCTCTTCAAGCTCGCCAACAACCGGTCTCCGGCCGAGGCATTCGCGGGCATTCCAAAAAAGCGGGCCTACGACTTGCTCGAGGTGCGGCGCTTCATCGAACGCCACGGGCTCACGCGGTTCCGGCGCAACCCCCATTTCCCGGTGAACACCCTGAAGGTGATGCGCGGGGCCATTGCCGCGCAAAAACTGGGCTGTTTCGAGCACTACGTCGAAGCGATCTATGTGGCGATGTGGGAGCAGGAACGCAACATGGGCGAGGACAGCGTGATATTTGAGGTAGTGGACAAGGCTGGCCTTGACGCGACGGGGTTGCTCGCTGCAATGCAGGACTCAGATGTCAAGGCGCGGTTACTCGAAAACACCCAGCGATCCTACGACCGAGGCGCCTTCGGTTCGCCCAGCTTTTTCATTGGTGACGAGCTGTTCTTCGGCAAGGACCGCCTACGCGAGGTCGAAGAGGAAATCATGCGTCAACAGAAGCAGGACCCCAAACCATGATCCAAGCCTCGAATCGTCCAGTCGCCCGTTGGTTGACCCGGAGGCGGGCACTGGCCTGGCACGCTGGATGACAGCAGCCACCTCGATACCGGTCATTGATGCCACCGCGCTGCCGGGTGAGCCGATGTCGGCTTCGTGCCAGGTACCGTAAACCCATTTCTTCGCCGCCATCGACGGCAATCGCTGCATTGCTGAAGTAGATTCCACTCCAAAAACGGGCATACGTTGTTCAGAGAAAAACCACAATCGCCCCAAGTACGTAATTTATACGAACCGATATACACCCGATAGGTTCACTAATATTGCATTTTTTTTGATTTAAACCATCGAGGCCAATGCAGACTCAATGAAACGTTGTGAGCTGTCAGATTAGAACTTCTCATAGTTCTAATAGAAGTATTGAGTACTTCTTAGACGGTATAGTAAGTCTCGCATATTGCTAATATCTAGCGATACATAGCCGATAAGGTAACCTCAAAAATTTCTTTTCGCTTTGAATTCGGATTTTGGAGATTTTCTTCATCGGGGTACGCCTCCAGTACCCCCAGTTACCGCTCCAAATGCAGGAACACCCCCCCTGGGGTCTGTTGTTAATATTTCTTCCCTTGCCCCCCATGTGGGGCTCTTCCATCAGGTGGTATGAGAGGTAAGATAGGCGAGTTAGTGGGTAGTCAAGCGGTGGGTAGCGGGGAGCGAACCGGGGAACAAGACGGTGTTGTTTGGGCGATAACGTAGAATTCATGCTGGTTTTAAGGCATCTTTCAATTGACCCCAGCCCACCAATAGTGAAGATAAAGGCCGCTAGGGGTATACTGCTCGCGGCTTTTTTCTTATGTAAATCATAGACTTGCGTGCATGGAGCGATAGCCCGAGCGCAGTTTGGTGATCGTTAGGGCCAGGATGTCGGCGCGGGTGTCCCAGGCGTGTTCCCGTCACCGTTGTGGCTGTTGAAGCGCTGTGGGCTCTTCTCGTCGTAGCCGGCGCCGCGGCGTGCCTCAACGTCGAGTTTCATGAAGCGCTGGGCCGTGAACTGCACCATCTGGCGCAGCATGTCAACGTCTGCTCCCTTCTCGGCGAGCAAAGTTAATGCGATAGTGGCGTCGGTCATCGTGACGTCTTTCAAGGATCAAGGTTGGTGGGTCGCACCTCAACCTTATCCGGACTCACGATGGCCACCCCCATGGGAACTCCAACGCCTGCTCTGCAGGCGCTTCGGGCTTCGCGCCGCGGAGACCAGAAAAACTTACACCACCTCCAAGGAGGTTACCCACAGCTCGACTGTCTCAGATTGAGCCGTTACCCGGCGGACTTTTGCAGACCATGCTTAACCTTGCATACCACGGACTTCCGGAATTATGATTGATATGAAAATTGGGGGCAGATCACGCATGCTAGCGATTCACGCCCCGGGTCCACAACTCCGGTTGGCACCTCTCGCATTGGTCGGAGCTTGAAATGAATTTGTCAGGGACGTCTTCCTAGTATCAACGCGAATATTGCGGCTCCGTTCCCGCTGCATAATTTGGATATGATCTGGCAAACGTTGCTGAGGGAGGTCCGGAAGTGATTCTAACTAAGAAAAATCAGAGGCGAAGGACTGGGAAAAGGACAGAAATCGACCTTTCAACCCAACGAAATAGGCAAACTTCGCGTCATTTGACGCTGATCCCATCTCTCCATCGCTTGTTTGGTATTATACAGATGCTACCGAAGTACTTCATTATTTCGTTGAGCCTTTATTTTTTTGCTGTAGTTGCACATGCCGAGTATGAACGATCGGATTTCCTTGAAAGAAATTCCAACTTGGCTGAATCAAAGCCAAAAATATATAAGCATCTTTCTGGCGGGGTAACAACATTCTCTGACACTCCGCCGGCTAGAGGTGCATATACTATTCTAAATGAGTCTTGCTTCGCATGTGGTTTGAATTCAAATATTGATTGGCATACAACAAAATTATATCTAAATGATTATTCTGGGGAAATAGATGCTGCATCTGAAATGTACAGGCTTGAATCATCTTTGGTACGTGCTGTAATACATGCTGAATCTGGTTTTAGGCCACTTGCAAAATCCAAGAAGGGTGCTGTAGGACTAATGCAGTTGATGCCTGATACTGCTCGTGAATTAGGCGTTACGGATGCAAGAGTTCCTTCTTATAATATACGAGGCGGAACTCGGTACTTGGCTGGTTTGCTCATGAAGTTTAGAGGTGATATTGATTTGGCAGTAGCGGCTTATAATGCAGGCCCTATGGCAGTAGAAAAGCATAAAGGGATACCGCCGTATGCTGAGACTGCAGCCTACGTTCAACGAGTTAATATATTGTATAAACGCTACAAGAGCGTCAGTTAGCTGGCTGTTGAAATACCCCGCGTCCGAGAGAGATCGCTTGCTCGATTTGTTTGATTTTCAGATTTTGGAGTTTCGCATTTTGAAATTTCACCGGTTTTCAAGTCCGTTCTCTCGCGTTTGAGCCGCTTTCCCTGTTCTTTTGGCCGCTTACGGCTCCTGCACACGGATTTGCCCCAGCGAGCGCGTATGTGCAAGGTTGTAGCGGGCCATCGCCAACACAAAGACCTGATCGACATTCTTTAGGCCTCGTACCATCACCTCGTGGATGCCCCATTGTCTTTGTCCAACCGAAGCCGTGTTCGATGAGTTTGCGCTTCTGCTGCAGGATCTTGGCCACGGCCTTAGGCACCGCCGAGCTACGCCCTTAGGTGTGGCGGCGCCACATGAGGGGTGACGTTCATCTCATGCAATGCTTCGATGAACTCCTGTGCGTCATAGCCATTGTCCGCACCAAGCGTGAGGGTGGTGGCCCAATCGCCCGATGCCTGGCGAGCCTCGTTGATCATGGCCTTGGCCGCTTCGCGTTCGGCATGGTCGCCGGCGGTGGTAATCATCGCGCTGGCCATCAAGCCGTGACGGTTGTCACTGAGGGTGTGCCCCATGAAGCGCAGGTCGCTGGCGGTGTTGTACTTGCGGCACAGCCGGGCATCGCGTTCGGTGGTGGAGGCATGTTTGCCGTTGCAATGCGTCTTGCCCTTGATGTTGGCCCCGTCATCGTCGCTGCCGTCACGGTGCTCTAAGCTTTTGTGTTCGGCCGTGGCCTGGATGAGGGTGTCGTCCACACTGAAATATTCGCCCGATAGCCAGCCTTTAATGTTTGCAATGGCCCGCACTTCGTAGAACAGTTCAATCATGGTGTCGTGCTTGATCAGACGTTCACGGTACTTGCATACCGCGCATCGTGAACAGCCTTTCGGTGAAAGTGTCGGCTCCGCGCATGTGTTGGGCGGAGAGGTTTTCAGCGGCCTTCAAGTGTGGTGTTTGATTCTTAAGCATGGTCTGTAAAAGTCCGCCGGGTGACGGCCCAAACTGAGACAGTTGAGCCATGGAACAAATGAGCTTTGCCAGCGCCGGATTCAAGTTGGTCGCCAAGCGCACGCGTGACGCACCCCTGAATTTCCGGACGAGATGAGCCTGGTGATTCCGTGGTCCGAACTGCTGACCCTGATAGCGCCGCATGCCCCATTGGGCAGGACGGGGCGCCCGCCGTTTGCCACCGAAGTGGTGCTGCGCATTACCTGCTGCAACAATTCTTCGATCACTGCGATCCGGCCATGGAAGAAGCGCTGCACGACATCCCGCTGTACCGTGAGTTTGCCTGGCCCGATACTGGCATCACGCACTCAAGGCCGGCACAGTGGTCGATGCCACGTTGATTGCGGCACCGAGCCCGACCAAGAACGACAGAGGGCAACGAGACCTCGAGGTGCACCAAACCAAGAAGGGCAATCAATGGCACTTTGGCATGAAGGCTCACATTGGCGTGGACGCCGATTCGGGCCTGGTGCACACCGTCACGACCACATCAGCCCATGCACACGACATCACCCAGGCGGCTGCGCTGCTGCACGGGCAAGAACAACAGGTCTTTGCGGACTCGCGTTACCGGGGCGTTCACAAACGCGAGGAGGTTCAGGCGCAACACCCACAAGTCAACGGGCACATTGCCATGATCCCGGGCCAGCGCCGTGTGATGGACAAGAATCGACCCATCATTGGACTCAAGGAGCAACTGGAGCAGATCAAGGCCTGCATCCGCGCCAAGGTCGAGCACCTGTGAAGGGTCATTCAGCTAAAGGTCATTTGCGTCAATGCCCGCTTAAGTTCAAAACAGAATGCAACACGACAACAGAATGCCTGACGAGGCAGGTCGTTCTTTGCCGTGTACCTGTTATTGCATACAGCGTTTTCTAACAGCGGCACTACAATCCGCCCCATGGCAACGAATCCCGCAGTCAAGACATCCGCTGATTACTCCGAAGGCTCGATCCGCGTGCTCAAGGGCCTGGAGCCTGTCAAGCAGCGCCCGGGCATGTACACCCGCACCGACAACCCGCTGCACGTGATCCAGGAAGTGCTGGACAACGCAGCCGATGAAGCGCTGGCCGGGCACGGCAAGAAGATCAAGGTCACCCTGCACACCGATGGGTCCGTCACTGTCGAAGACGACGGCCGCGGCATTCCGTTCGGCCTGCACCCCGAGGAAAAAGCGCCGGTCATCGAACTGGTCTTCACCCGCCTGCATGCCGGCGGCAAATTCGACAAGGGCAAGGGCGGCGCCTACAGCTTCTCGGGCGGTCTGCACGGCGTGGGCGTTTCCGTCACCAACGCCCTGGCGACCCGGCTGGAGGCCACCAGCTACCGCGAAGGCAAGGTGGCGCGCCTGGTGTTCTCGGGCGGCGACGTGATCGAGCCGCTGGTGATCAGCGAGGCCGGTCCCGGTGAGCGGCGCAGCGGGACCGCAGTGCGCGTCTGGCCGGACCCGAAGTACTTCGAATCGGCCATCCTGCCGCTGGGCGAGCTCACCCACCTGCTGCGCAGCAAGGCGGTGCTGATGCCGGGCGTGAGCGTGACGCTGACCCTGGAGAAGACGAAAGAAGTCCAGACCTGGCTTTACAAGGGCGGCCTGCGCGACTACCTGATGCAGACGCTCAATGGCGATCCGGTGATTCCGCTACTCGAAGGCGACGGCTTCGCCGACGGCCAGCACGACAGCTTTGCCGAAGGCGAGGGCGCAGCCTGGTGCCTGGCCTTCACCGAGGACGGCGGTGCGGTGCGTGAAAGCTATGTCAACCTGATTCCCACCAGCGCCGGCGGCACCCATGAGCTGGGCCTGCGTGATGGGGTCTTCAACGCCGTCAAGAGCTTCATCGAGCTGCACTCGCTGCTGCCCAAGGGCGTGAAGCTGATGCCGGAAGACGTGTTTGCCCGGGCCTCCTACGTGCTCAGCGCCAAGGTGCTCGATCCCCAGTTCCAGGGCCAGATCAAGGAACGGCTGAACTCGCGCGATGCGGTGCGCCTGGTGTCCAGCTTTGTGCGCCCGGCGCTCGAACTCTGGCTCAACGAGCACGTCGAGCACGGCAAGAAGCTGGCGGAGCTGGCCATCAAGGCCGCGCAGACGCGCCAGAAGGCCGGACAGAAGGTCGAGAAGCGCAAGGGTTCGGGCGTGGCCGTGCTGCCCGGCAAGCTGACCGACTGCGAAAGCCGCGACATCGCCTACAACGAGGTCTTTCTGGTCGAGGGCGACTCGGCCGGCGGCAGTGCCAAGATGGGCCGCGACAAGGAAAGCCAGGCCATCCTGCCGCTGCGCGGCAAGGTGCTCAACACCTGGGAGGTCGACCGCGACCTGCTGTTCAAGAACAACGAGATTCACGACATCGCGGTGGCCATCGGCGTCGACCCGCACGGGCCCGACGACACGCCCGACCTCTCCGGCCTGCGCTACGGCAAGGTCTGCATCCTGAGCGACGCCGATGTGGACGGTTCGCACATCCAGGTGCTTCTGCTGACGCTCTTTTTCCGCCACTTCCCCAAGCTGATCGAGGCCGGCCACGTGTTTGTGGCCCGCCCGCCGCTGTTCCGGGTGGACGCGCCGGCGCGCGGGAAAAAGCCGGCTTCCAAGGCCTATGCCCTTGATGAAGGCGAATTGACCGCCATATTGGATAAGTTGCGCAAGGAAAATGTGCGCGAAGGCGCGTGGAGCATCAGCCGGTTCAAGGGACTGGGCGAGATGAACGCGGAACAATTGTGGGACACCACGCTCAATCCGGATACGCGCCGCCTGTTGCCGGTGCAACTGGGTACGATGGATTTCATGCAAACCGAAAACCTGATCACCAAACTCATGGGCAAGGGCGAGGCCGCGGCCCGGCGCGAGTTGATGGAACTCCACGGTGACGCGGTGGAGATCGACATCTGAGCCCACTGACCATGCCACGCCTGCCTTTTCATCGATTTTTCGAATTGTTCGGTCGAACCCCAGCATGGGTGGGTCTTGTCCTGCTATTGTTTTTGAGTATCCCGGCCCGCGCCGACGTCTGGGCCCACATCGACGAAGCGGGCGTGGCGCATTTTGCGAACGAGCAGGTCGATCCGCGCTACCAGCTGTTTTTCCGTGGCAGCCCGCAGGCCGCGGACACTGCGACCGGCACGGCACGCGCAGTTGCGGTGCCCACGGCGCAGCCGAAGCTGGTGGCGTTCTTTGAAGTGGCGCCCGGATTTCGCAATGTCAAGCACCTGCTGCGCGAAGCCTCGGCTCACCATGATGTCGATTACGAACTGCTCAAGGCCCTGATTGCCACCGAATCCGGGTTCGATGCCGGCGCCGTGTCGCCCAAAGGCGCGATCGGCCTGATGCAGGTGATGCCGGCCACCGCCGCACGGTATGGCGTCAATGCCGACCGGCGCGCCAGCATCGAGCAGAAGCTGGCCGACCCCGCCATCAACATCCGCGCCGGTGCCAGCTACCTGAGCTACCTGATCCGGCTCTTTCCGGGCCAGCTGGAACTGGCTCTGGCCGCCTACAACGCCGGTGAAGGCGCGGTGCAGCGGGCGGGCAATCGTGTGCCCAATTACCGGGAAACCCAGAACTACGTCAGCACCGTCATGCAGCTTTACAACCTGCTCAAGCCACCGGCCGCCCTGGCGCCGTCGCCGCGACCGGGGGGGCGGGTGCACATGAGCTTTCCTGCCCCGGCCGGTGGCGCGGTCGGGCGCGGCAACATGATTCCTCCCTCCCTCCCGGCCGTCGTGGCGCCTGCCGCCATCGTGCCGCGTGACACCTTCTATTGATGAACGACCAACCGACGCTCGATCTCTCCCCGCCCGGGTCCGACGACTCGCTCAACCTCGCCACCTACGCCCAACGCGCCTACCTCGAATACGCCCTGAGCGTGGTCAAGGGCCGCGCCTTGCCCGATGTGTGCGATGGCCAGAAGCCGGTGCAGCGGCGCATCCTGTACAGCATGTCGCGCATGGGCCTGGGCTTCGGTGGGCCCAACGGCAATACGGGTGCCAAGCCCGTCAAGTGCGCCCGTGTGGTGGGCGACGTGCTGGGCCGCTTCCATCCGCACGGCGACCAGGCTGCCTACGACGCGCTGGTGCGCATGGCGCAGGACTTCTCCCAGCGCTACCCGCTGATCGATGGCCAGGGCAACTTCGGCAGCCGTGACGGCGACGGCGCCGCCGCCATGCGCTACACCGAGGCGCGGCTGGCCAGGATCACCAGCCTGCTGCTCGACGAAATCGATGAAGGCACGGTCGATTTCCAGCCCAACTACGACGGCTCCACCGAAGAACCGAAACAGCTGCCGGCCCGGCTGCCGTTCACCCTGCTCAACGGGGCCAGCGGCATCGCCGTGGGCCTGGCCACCGAGATCCCCAGCCACAACCTGCGCGAAGTGGCCGATGCCTGTGTGGCGCTGATCCGCAACCCGAAGCTTTCCGACGACGAGCTGTTCGCCCTGGTGCCCGGGCCCGACTACCCCGGCGGCGGCCAGATCATCAGCACGGCGGGCGACATCGCCGATGCGTACCGCACCGGGCGTGGCTCGCTGAAGTGCCGCGCGCGCTGGAAGATTGAAGACCTGGCGCGCGGCCAGTGGCAGCTGGTGGTCACCGAGCTGCCGCCGGGCGTCAGCACCCAGCGCGTGCTGGAGGAAATCGAGGAGCTGACCAACCCCAAGGTCAAGGCCGGCAAGAAGGCGCTCACGCAGGAGCAGAACCAGCTCAAGGCCAGCGTGCTGGCCGTGCTGGACGGCGTGCGCGACGAGTCCAGCAAGGACGCGGCGGTGCGCCTGGTCTGTGAACCCAAGACCAGCCGCATTGAGCAGCAGGAGCTCATCACCACGCTGCTGGCCCACACCAGCCTGGAGACCTCGTCGCCGATCAACCTGACGATGATCGGACTGGACGGCCGGCCGGTGCTGAAGTCGATGCGCCAGATGCTGCTGGAGTGGATCGAGTTCCGCCAGGGCACGATCATCCGCCGCTCGCAGCACCGCCTGGACAAGGTGCGCGACCGCATCCACATCCTCGAGGGGCGGCAGATCGTGTTGCTCAACATCGACGAAGTGATCGCCATCATCCGCGCCAGCGACGAGCCCAAGGCCGCGCTGATGGCGCGGTTCCACCTGAGCGACCGCCAGGCCGAGGACATCCTGGAAATCCGCCTGCGCCAGCTCGCGCGGCTCGAAGCCATCAAGATCGAGCAGGAGTTGTCGAACCTGCGCGAGGAAGCCGGCAAGCTCGAAGAGATTCTGGGCAACCCGTCCAGCCTGCGCCGCCTGATGATCAAGGAGATCGAGGCCGATGCGAAGACCTTCGCCGACGCCCGGCGCACGCTGATCCAGGCCGAGAAGAAGGCCGTGCTCGAAGTGCGTGTGGTGGATGAGCCGGTGACGGTGGTGGTGTCGCAAAAGGGCTGGGCCCGCGCCCAGAAGGGCTGGGCGCGCGACCGCGCCGGCAATGGCGCCACGGCTGGCACGCCGGAGTACACCTTCAAGGCCGGCGATGCGCTGTACGGCGCCTTCGAGTGCCGCTCGGTCGACACCCTGCTGGCCTTTGGCTCCAACGGCCGCCTGTATTCGGTGCCGGTGGCCTCCCTTCCTGGTGCGCGGGGTGACGGGCAGCCGGTCACGACGCTGATCGAGCTGGAGTCCGGCACGCAGTTGGTGCATTTCTTCGCCGGCCCGGCGGCGGCCACCTTGCTGCTGGCCAGCTCCGGCGGCTACGGATTCCTCGCCACAGTGGAGAACATGGTGTCGCGGCAGAAGGCGGGCAAGGCCTTCATCAGCCTGGGCGAGGGCGAAACCGTCTGTGCGCCGTCGCTGGTCAGCCTGCCCGTTCCCGGGGCCGGTGCTTCGGCCGTCGCCCCGGCCACGCATGTTGCCTGTGCGTCCACGCTGGGGCGCATCCTGACCTTCGAGATCGGCGAACTGCGGGCCATGGCCAATGGCGGACGCGGCCTGATGCTGATCGATCTGGATGGCAAGGACACCCTGGCCGGCGCCGCCGCCTACACCCGCAGCATCCGCATCGAAGGCCTGGGCCGCGGCGGCAAGCCGCGCGAGGAAACGCTGGAGATCCGCAGCCTCAACAACGCACGCGCGGCCCGTGCGCGCAAGGGCAAGGCGGCGGATCTGGGCTTCAAGCCCGCCAGCGTCACGAGAATCGAATAGTTTGGGTCGTTTCCCAGCGTCGAATGGTCATGGATTGCTATCAAGATAGGAGTTTTCTGGAGGCGCATCCGGGCCTGTGGCCGGGAGCGATTGCCCCATGATCACGCCCGGCGGCTACCAGACGGCGCTCCAGATTGCGTTGGTGTCCCTGGCCTCCTACATCTGCGGTGAGGCGGTCACGGGCTACTTCCACAGCGCCTCGGCCAAGACGGGCGGCATGTGGGCGGTCATGTCTGCGGTCGTCGTCTTGCAGCAATTGCGCGGGGAATCCGTGCCACGGGTCTGGCGTCTGATTGTGGCCACGTTCATCGGGTCCCTGGTCGGCGCCGCCTATCTCAGCACCCTGGGCTTCAGCGCATTGGGCTTGGCGGTTTCGGTTTTTCTGGCTGTCATTGCCTGCCACGCCTTGCGCCTGCCGCCCGAGGCCAACCACGCGGCGCTTTCAGTCGGGGTGGTGATGGTCGTGACCAGTCTGCATCCAGGCCTGCACCCGCTCCATAGCGCGGCACTGCGCTTCGCCGAGGCCTGCATCGGCACGGCGGTGTCTGTGCTGGCGGTCCGCGTCTGGCGCGGCCCGGGTGCCGGCTGAGGCCAAGACCAGGCGGGCAGCCGGCGTCAGAGCCTGATCTGGTAGTCCGAATGGCCGTCGCTTTCGCGCGGCGGCAGGGGGAGCGCGCCAAAGCGCTGGTACAGCCGGTTCGCGGCCGGGTTGCGGGGTGAGACGTCTTCGATCGTGAAGGTGCTGCACTGGCGGGTCCGCGCCGCCCCGATGAGGGTGCCGATCACCAATGAGGCCAGGCCTTTGCCGCGGAAGACAGGCACCGTGGCGATGTTGCTGAGGCGGAAATCCGAACCCCGCACGACGCCCAGGGCCTCGACCACGTCGAGCTTGTCGACGGTCAGTCGAAGGGTATAGGGGGTGTCCGGCTCGGCGGTCCAGAACTGCAGGTGAAGGTCGATCTTGTCCAGATCCGGCCGGCTGAAGGGCCACATGCTGAAGAGCTCCGGGTTGCTGGGTGTCTCAAGGGGGCGGTGCCGCCATGTGCGCCGTCGGCGCAAGGCGTCGGATCGGCCCGGCGGTCGGGATCAGGCCAGTTCGGCGATCAGTTCGATCTCCACGCAGGCCCCCAGCGGGATCTGCGCCACGCCGAACGCGCTGCGTGCATGCGCGCCCTTGTTGCCGAACACCTGCGCCAGCAGCTCGGAGCAGCCGTTGGTCACCAGGTGCTGTTCGGTGAAGTCGGACGTGGAGTTGACCAGGCTCATGACCTTCACGATGCGCTTGACGCTGTTGAGATCGCCGCCGGCGGCCTGGCAGGCCGCCTGCAGCGTGCCCATGAGGTCGATGGCCACGGCACGCGCGGCGGCCTGGCCTTCGGCGGTAGTCACGTTCTTGCCGAGCTGGCCCACCCAGGGCTTGCCGTCCTTCTTGGCAATGTGACCGGAGAGGAAGACCAGCTTGCCGGTCTGTACGAAGGGCACATAGGCTGCGGCCGGCACGGCCACCGGCGGCAAGGTGATGTTAAAGGCCTTGAGTTTGTCGTTGATGTTCATCGGGCAGCTCCGAAAGAGGGGTCAGGGTGGGTAGCGGCGGCAGGGGCGGCAGCGGCTCGGCAGCCGCATCCCGTATCCCGGATTCGCCTTCTTCGTGTGGGGCCGGCGTTGTGCCGCTGAGCAGTTCCTGCAGCGGCTGTACCGTGACAGCCACCGTGAGTGTATGCCGCGCGCCGCCGTGGATCACCCCGCGCATGGGTGAAATATCTGAATAGTCGCGCCCCAGCGCCAGCGTCACGTAGTCTTCCCCGGGCGAACCCCACCCGCTGCGGTTGTTGGTGGGGTCCAGGTCATACCAGCCATTGCCGTCCTGTGCGCCCGGCAGGTCCGGCAGGTAGACGGCCACCCAGGCATGCGAGGCGTCGCTGCCGATCAGGCGCGGCTGCCCGGCCGGCGGGTGCGTCAGCAGGTAGCCGCTGACGTAGCGTGCCGGTACGCCCATGGCGCGCAGGCAGCCGATCATGATGTGGGCAAAGTCCTGGCACACACCGGTACGCCGTTCCAGTGCCTCCAATGCCGGGGTGTTGACCTCGGTGCTGAACGTTTCATAAGTGAATTCGTCATGGATGCGCGCCATCAGGTCGCGTGCGGCCTCGATCAGCGCGCGACCGGGGGGGAAGCTGGGGCGCGCATAGGCCGAAAAGGCATCGTGTCGCGGCGCATGGTGCGAGGCAAACACGAACTCGGCGGCGGCATCCCAGGCGGCGCCGGCGCGGAAGCGAAAGCGCTCGCGTACGGCTTCCCAGGCGACGGTGCTGCGCGCCGGCTTCGGCGCGCGGGTCTCGACTTCGCTGACCGCCACGACGCGCAGCACGGTGTGCGGGGACTGCAGCGAAAAGAACGTGCGCAGATTGCCGTAGACGTCGGGCGTCTGGCTGCGCTGCGCGGGCGTCGGTGCGATGTCGAGCCGATGGTCCAGCAGGCGCTGGCAGGGCGTGTCCAGCGGGTGCAGATGCGCCATGTGCTGCGCTGTCTCGACCGCCGGGCTGTAGTCGTAGCGCGTCTCGTGGGTGATGCGCAATTCCATCAGGCCCCCAGGCTCTGGCCGGTCTCGAAGGTGTGGGTGAAGTAGCGCAGACTGATGTCCTCCGACAGTTGCCAGGCCGCGCCCAGGCATTGCGACAGCAAGGCGGCCAGAGCGCTGTAGCGATCGTCCGCGTCCGGCGTGCACAGGGGGGCGAGCCTCCAGTCGGCGGGGTCGGGCATCTTGCGGGCCAGCGCATCCAGTGCATCGGGCGCGCTGCCAGCCAGCTTGGCCAGGCGACCGCGCAGCGTCTGCACCACCCAGCCCAGCGAGCGCGGGTTGTCGCGGTCCAGCACCAGCAGGTCCACCAGGGCCGCGACATCGCGGCTCTGCTGGTACTGCGCATGAAAGGTGATGGTGCTGTCGAACAGCGCCACCAGTGCTTCGAAGCCACCGCTGTCATGGACCGCGCCGGTCTGGAAGCCGCTGGCCAGCGCAGGCGCCAGCACGCACAGGCGCTCGATCAGGCGGCCGATCGAAAGCAGCCGCCAGCCGTCGTCGCGCGTCATGCGGTCGGTCTGGGCTCCGGTGATGGCCGCCATGTCGTTGCTGGCCGCCTCCAGCGTGCGCAGGGCATCGGCGGCGGACCAGTCGCCCTGTGCGGCGTGCGCGGCGCAGCTCTGAGAGAACTGTGACTCGGCGCGGGTGATGATGCTCCAGTGCTCCTGCGACAGGCGTTCGCGCACGCTGGAGGCATTGAGCTTGAGCGCGCGCAGGTTGTAGCCCACGCTGGTGGCGCCGTCGCGGCTGTCCAGGCTGGCGATCAGCGAGCGCTCGAATACCCGGCGCGCCTGCACGGCGCTGGGCACGCCGGGCAGCACCAGGGTGCTCTTCATGGCCATGTCGCCCAGCCAGGCCAGCAGGGCCGGCGCCGCGGCGTCCTCGCCGTTCAGCCGGTTGATCGTGATGCGGGCCAGCCGGATGCTGTTCTCGGCCCGCTCGGTGTAGCGGCCCATCCAGAACAGGTTCTCGGCGGCACGGCTGGTCACCAGGCGCTTGCGCTGGACGACCGCGGCCGGTGTCTGGTGAGGGGCCAGCAGCGTGGTGCGGTCCACCGTCTCGCCTTTTTCGACATCGGTCAGGACCCAGGCATCGGCGCTGCTGCCGCCGCGCTGCATGGTGGCGATGCCTTCGCTGGCGCTGGCCAGGCGCGCCAGCCCACCGGGCAGCACCCGCCACGATTGCGGGCCGTCGGCCACGGCAAAGACGCGCAGCATCATGGAGCGGGGCTCGATCCGGTCACCGCCCGTGCGCGGCTCCCAGGTCGGCATCTGCGACAAGGGCAGCCAGGTCTGGGTGGTGTGGATGTCCCCCTCGCGCAGGATGCGTCCCGCCCATTCATCGAGTTCGCGGCGCGACATCGATCGACCCAGCGCGGCCTCGAAGCTGCCATGGCTCGCCGAGCCCGGGTAGGTGGGCTTGATCACGCATTTGTCGAGCTGCGGCAGCACCGCTTCCAGCGAGGCGCGTTCGCCGCACCACCAGGTGGGCAGCGCGGGCAATTGCAGGTCCTCGCCGAGCAGGTGGCGCGACAGGGCCGGCAGAAAGCCCAGCAGCGCGCTGGACTCCAGAAAGGCCGAGCCGGGCGCATTGGCCACCAGCACGTTGCCGGCGCGAATCGCCTGCAGCAGGCCGGGCACGCCCAGCGTGGAGTCGGGGCGCAGTTCCAGCGGGTCGAGGAATTCGTCGTCCAGGCGCTTGAGCAGGCCGTGCACCGGCTCCAGCCCGCGCAGGGTCTTGAGGTAGACGCGCTGGTCGCGCACCGTCAGGTCGCTGCCTTCGACCAGCGTCAGGCCCAGGTAGCGCGCCAGGTAGGCGTGCTCGAAATAGGTTTCGTTGTAGGGGCCGGGCGTGAGCAGCGCAATGTGCGAATCCGCGCCGGCCGGGCTCATGGCTTTCAGCCCCTCGATCAGCGCGCGGTAGGTGGCGGCCAGGCGCTGCACGTGCATGGCCTCGAAGGCCTTGGGGAACAGGCGCGAGATCGACAGCCGGTTCTCCAGCAGGTAACCCAGGCCCGAGGGCGCCTGCGTGCGCTGCGACACCACCCACCAGTTGCCGTCCGGACCGCGGGCCAGGTCGAAGGCCGCGATGTGAAGGTAGGTGCCGCCCACCGGCACCACACCGTGCATGGCGCGCAGGTAGCCAGGGTGGCCACGCACCAGCGCCGGCGGCAGCAGGCCGGCCTTGAGCAGCTCGCGAGGGCCGTACACGTCGGCCATCACCCGGTCAAGCACGCGCACGCGCTGCAGCACGCCAGCCTCAATCTGCCGCCAGCTTTCGGGCGCCACGATCAGCGGGAACAGGTCCAGCTCCCAGGGGCGCTGCGGACCGCTGGCGTCGGCGTAGACGTTGTAGCTGACCCCGTTGTCGCGGATCTGGCGCTGCAGCGTCTCCGTGCGCCGGTTCAGGTCGGCGAAGCCCGCGGTGCCCAGTGCGTCAAAGAACTGGGTCCATTTGTCGGACAGCTCCAGCGTGTAGGTTTCGTCGTCCCGCGCGGCGCGTCCGCGCAATTCGTCGAAGTGGCCTTCTTCCGCCGCCGACGCCAATGCAGCGGCCATGCTCGCTGGCGAGAGGTCTTCGGGTGCATCGGTCGAGGGGGTCGGGGCAGGGTGTTCCACAGCAGTCGATTGTCGCATCCGGTGGGCTGGGGCTTACCCGGATTGCCCGTGATCGGGACGCGGCCGGCGGGCGAACGCACCGCTTCCTCTCGCGCCTGCATAGCTATCAAAAGAGTAGCAAATAACGTCCATCTGACGATGGGTAGGGTCTGAAAACACCAGCTTATGCGTCAGACGATCGATGCACGCGCATTCACAACTGGCGCCGCAGGTCGAGCGTGAACGGAAATTCCCGGCTGCCCGGCACGTCGATGCTGGCCGGCGGCACGCTCATGAGGCCCGGGGTGTGGCCCATGCGGGTGAAGCGGGACAGCCGGCGGCTCTCGGCCTCGTAGGAGTTGACCGGGAAGGACTCGTAGTTCAGCCCGCCCGGGTGGGCGACAAAGTACTGGCAACCGCCCAGCGAGCGTTTCATCCAGGTGTCCACGATGTCGAACGTCAGCGGCGCGTGCACGCCGATCGACGGGTGCAGGCTCGACGGCGGGTTCCAGGCCTTGTAGCGAACGCCGGCCACGAACTCACCCGTGGTGCCGGTGGACTGCATGGGCAGCGGGCGGCCGTTGCAGGTGATGACGTAGCGGCTCTCATTCAGGCCGGTCACGCGCACCTCGATGCGCTCCAGCGACGAGTCCACGTAGCGCACGGTGCCGCCGGACGAGCCTTCCTCGCCCATCACATGCCAGGGCTCCAGGGCGTTGCGCAGCGTGAGCTCGATGCCCATGCTCTTGACTTCGCCGACGAGCGGGAAGCGGAACTCGAAGTGCGGGGCGAACCAGGCGTCGTCGAAGGCATAACCCGCCTGGCGCATCTCGGCCATGATGTCGGCGAAGTCCATCTGGATGAAGGTCGGCAGCAGGAAGCGGTCGTGCAGTTCGGTGCCCCAGCGGGTGACGGGCGCGCGGTAGGGCTCCTTCCAGAAACGCGCCACCAGGGCGCGCAGCAGCAGCTGTTGCGCCACGCTCATGCGGGCGTGCGGCGGCATCTCGAAGGCGCGCAGCTCCAGCAGACCCAGGCGGCCGGTCGAGCTGTCGGGCGAGTAGAGCTTGTCGATGCAGAACTCGCTGCGGTGCGTGTTGCCGGTGACGTCCACCAGGATGTTGCGCAGCGTGCGGTCCACCAGCCACGGAGGCATGTCGGTGCCGAAGCGCTCGCGGTTGGCATAGACCTCGTGCAGCGCGATCTCCAGCTCGTACAGCTGGTCGTTGCGGGCTTCGTCCACGCGCGGGGCCTGGCTGGTCGGGCCGACGAACATGCCGCTGAACAGGTAGCTCAGGGACGGGTGGTTGTGCCAGTACAGGATCAGGCTGGCCAGCAGCTCGGGCTTGCGCAGGAAGGGGCTGTCGGACGGCGTGGCGCCGCCGAGCACGAAGTGGTTGCCGCCGCCGGTGCCGGTGTGGCGCCCGTCGGTCATGAACTTCTCGGCCGACAGGCGCGTCTCGAACGCCGCCTGGTACAGGAACTCGGTGTGCTGCACCAGCTCGCCCCAGTTGTGGGCCGGGTGGATGTTGACCTCGATGACACCCGGGTCGGGCGTGACCTGCAGCAGCTTCAGGCGCGGGTCGCGCGGCGGCGGGTAGCCTTCGAGCACGATCTTCATGCGCAGCTCTGCTGCCGTGGCTTCGACCGCAGCGACCAGGTCCAGGTAGTCCTCCAGGCGCGCCAGCGGCGGCATGAAGACGTACAGCACGCCGCTCTTGCCACCGTGCTCGGCCTCGGCCTTCGGGCCGTTGGCGCGCATCGGGTCGCGCACCTCGACACACAGCGCGGTGCGGGTGATCCAGTGGGCGGACTCCTGGCGCTGCGGTGCGCGCGTGGCGTCGGTGCTGAGCTGGGCGTGCGACGGCTGGATCTCGCCGCGCCAGTTGGCCTGCTCGGCGCTGATAGGGCCCGCGCCACTGCCATGGCCCTGGCCTTGCACCGCCACCACGCCGCCTTCGGCAAAGCCGCCGCCGGTGGTGTGGGCCGCATAGCCACCGGCGCCGTCCGGGCCGGCCTGCACGGTGTTGTACTGGGCACGCAGCGTCGTGGCCTGGGGCAGGGCGTCGCGGGCGGCGTAGGGGTCCTGCTCGATCAGGTAGGGGTAGTCGGCCTTGCTGACCCAGGGCAGGGAATCCAGCGGCAGGCGGTAGCCCATCGGCGAATCGCCGGGAAAGAGGTACATGCGCTCGTCACGGAAGAACCACGGCCCGGTGGTCCACAGCGGACCGGCCAGGCCGGGGCCGACCGGCGGGTTGCACTGCAGCGGCAGCACGTAGCCGACGACAGTGTCCAGCCCCTGGGTGAAGACGCGGCGCAGGCGGATGCGCTCCATCTCGTCTTCCAGTTTCGATTCGAACGGGTCCACGTTGACCGGCAGGCGGCGCTCGCGCCACAGGTAGTACCAGGTGTCTTCGTAGCCGGGCTCGATGAAGCGGTCGCTCAGGCCGAGTTTGCGCGACAGGGCCTGGATGAACCGCTGCGAATCTTCGGCGGTGTAGGTGTGGGCCTCGCGCTCGTCGGCAAACAGCGAGGGGTCGTTCCAGATCGGCTGGCCGTCGGCGCGCCAGCAGATCGACAGGGCCCACCGCGGCAGCTGCTCGCCGGGGTACCACTTGCCCTGGCCGAAGTGCAGGAAGCCGCCCTGGCCGTATTCGTCGCGCAGCTTGTGCACCAGCTCGCTGGCCAGGCCGCGCTTGGTCGGGCCCAGGGCGTCGGTGTTCCATTCCGGCGCGTCGCGGTCGTTCACGGCCACAAAGGTGGGCTCGCCGCCCATGGTCAGGCGCACGTCGCCGGCCACCAGTTCCTGGTCGACCTTGGCGCCGAGGGCCATCACGTCGGCCCATTGTTCGTCGGTGTAGGGCAGGGTGACGCGCGGGGATTCATAGATGCGCGTGACCTGCATGTGGTGGGCAAACTCGACCTCGCACTCGTCCACCCCGCCTTCGATGGGCGCGGCGCTTGACGGGGTGGGGGTGCAGGCCAGCGGGATGTGGCCCTCACCGGCCAGCAGGCCCGAGGTGGCGTCCAGCCCCACCCAGCCGGCGCCAGGCAGGTAGACCTCGCACCAGGCGTGCAGGTCGGTGAAATCGACCTCGGTGCCGCTGGGGCCGTCCAGGCTCTTCACGTCGGGCGCCAGCTGGATCAGGTAGCCCGAGACGAAGCGCGCCGCCAGGCCGCAGTGGCGCAGCAGCTGCACCAGCAGCCAGCCGGAGTCGCGGCAGGAGCCGGAGCCCAGCTCCAGCGTCTCCTCGGGCGTCTGCACGCCAGGCTCCATGCGGATGGTGTAGTTGATGTCCTTGTGCACCATCTGGTTCAGATCGACCAGGAAGATCACGCTGCGCCGCTTGGTGCGGTCGATCTTGTCCAGGTAGGCCTGCACCAGCGGCGTGGCCGGCTCGGTGATCAGGTAGGGCGCCAGCTCCTGCTTGAGCTCGGGCGCGTAGGTGAAGGGGAACTCCTCCGCGTCGGGCTCCAGGAAGAAGTCGAACGGGTTGTAGACCGCCATTTCGGCCACCAGGTCGACCGTCACCTTGAACTCGGTGGCCTTTTCGGGAAACACCAGGCGCGCCTGGTAGTTGGCAAACGGGTCCTGCTGCCAGTTGACGAAATGGCCCACCGGCTCGATCTTGAGAGAGTACGAAATGATGTTGCTGCGGCAGTGCGGCGCCGGGCGCAGGCGGACCACTTGGGGCCCCAGCGTGACCGGGCGGTCGTATTTGTAGTGGGTGACGTGGTTCAGGGCGGCGTGGATGGACATTCGCGTCTCGGGTGGGTTCGGTTCAAATCGGTCAGGCAGCCGGGCGCACGGATGCGCCGGGGCGGGTACCCGATCCTAGCAAGACCCGAGCCAGTCGACCGCTCTGTGTCGATGTCCGTTTAGCATGGCGTGATGCACGACCCCCTGAATCCGGACGAAACCCGCGCCAGTGGCGGGCTCTGGGCCGGTTCGGTGGTCATGACCGGTTTCGTGGCGGGCCATGCGCTGCAATTGCAGCAGGCGCAGTTGTGGGCGGCTTGGGTGTACGCGGCTCTGTTCGCGGCACCCCTTGGCGGCTGGGCGTGGGCGGTGCTGGCGCGCCGGGCGGGCCCCTGGCCATCGGAAAACCCTGCCTGGGTCGCCCGGTTGCTGTTGGCGTTCGCAGCAGCGGCCATCGGTTTCGGCTTGTGCGGCTGGCGCGCCACGGTGTATGCGCAGCAGGGTCTGAGCCCGGCGCTGGAGGGGCGTGACCTGACACTGGTCGGCCAGGTGGGGGCCATGCCGCAACGCAACGAGGCCGGCGTGCGTTTCCGCTTCGACATTGAGGCCGCCACGCTGGACGGCGCTGCCGTGGCCGTTCCGCGGCGGGTGCTCCTGGGCTGGTATGGCGGCGCCGCCGTGGCGGCGGATGGCGCGACGCTGGAGTTGCAGCGTCAGCCGGCCGACCTGCGCCCCGGGGAGCGCTGGCAGATGACGGCGCGCCTTAAAGCCCCGCACGGCAACCTCAATCCGCATGGCTTCGACTATGAACTCTGGCTCTGGGAACAGGGGCTGCAGGCCACCGGATACGTGCGCTCGAGCCTGAAAGACCTGCCGCCGCAGCGCCTGGCCACGACCTGGGCACACCCGGTGGAGCAGGCCCGCCAGTCGGTGCGCGACGCCATCCTGGCGCGCGTCGGCGACGGGAGCCCGGAGCGTGCGCGCAGCGCGGGCATTCTGGCCGCACTGGTCACGGGCGACCAGGCCGCCATCGAGCGCGCCGACTGGGACATCTTCCGCGCCACCGGCGTGGCCCACCTGATGAGCATTTCCGGGCTGCACATCACCCTGTTTGCCTGGGTGGCTGCGGCGCTGATCGGCGCGCTGTGGCGGCGCTCGGCGCTGTGGGGATGGCGGCTCTGCCTGTGGCTGCCCGCGCCGGCCGCGGCGCTGATCGGCGGCGTGGCCCTGGCAGCCGCCTATGCGGTGTTCAGCGGCTGGGGGGTGCCGGCCCAGCGCACGATCGTGATGCTGGCCACGGTGGCAGCGCTGCGCCTGAGGGGGCGGCAATGGCCCTGGCCGACGGTCTGGCTGCTGGCCTGCGCGGTCGTGGTCGCGGTGGATCCCTGGGCGTTGACGCAGGCCGGCTTCTGGCTGAGTTTCGTCGCCGTCGGGGTGTTGTTTGCTACGGATTCAGGAGCTAAAGACGACCCTTCGACGCTGGGATGGGGCTATTTTTTCCATAAAACCCGCCAGTTGCTGCGGGAGCAGGCGGTGGTGACGCTGGCGCTGACCCCGCTGAGCCTGCTGCTGTTCGGTCAGGTCTCGGTGGTGGGCCTGGTGGCCAACCTGCTGGCGATTCCGTGGATCACACTGGTGGTCACGCCGCTGGCGCTGGCGGGCGTGGTCCTGCCGGCCCTGTGGGACTTCGCCGCCTGGACACTGGGCCCGCTGGCGGCGCTGTTGGGATGGCTCGCCAGCCTGCCGTTTGCCACGGTGTCGATGGCCGCCGCGCCCCTGTGGGCCGGCGTAGCAGGGGTGACCGGCGGCGTGCTGCTGGCCGCGCGGTTGCCCTGGGGCGTGCGGGCACTGGGTCTGCCGCTTTTGTTGCCGGTGCTGTTGTGGCAGGCGCCGCGTCCTGCGCCGGGTGAATTCGAACTTCTGGCGGCCGACGTCGGGCAAGGCAACGCGGTGCTCGTGCGCACCGCCGGCCATGCCCTGGTCTACGACGCCGGGCCGCGCTTCTCCGCCGAGAGCGACGCCGGCCACCGCGTGCTGGTGCCGCTGCTGCGCGCGCTGGACGAGCGGGTGGACACGCTGGTGCTGAGCCACCGCGATACCGACCACACCGGCGGCGCCCGCGCCGTTCTGGCCATGCAGCCGCAGGCCGAACTGCTGAGTTCGATCGAAGACAGCCACGAGCTGCAGGCGCCGCGCGCTGCCACGCGCTGCATGGCCGGCCAGCGCTGGACCTGGGATGGCGTGACATTCGATTTCCTGCACCCGCAAGCGGCGGACTACGACAGCGGCGCCCGGTCCAATGCCATGAGTTGCGTACTGCGCATCGGCAACGGCCGGCGCACCGCGCTGCTGGCGGGCGACATCGAGGCGGCGCAGGAAGCGCGGCTGGTGGCTTCGGGCGACAGCCTGCGCGCCGATCTGCTGCTCATGCCGCACCACGGCAGCAAGACCTCGTCCACCCCCGCGTTTCTGGATGCGGTGCAGCCGGGCGTCGTGCTGGTCCAGGCCGGGTACCGCAACCGCTTCGGTCACCCGGCGCCGGGCGTGCTGGAGCGTTACCGCGAGCGCGCGATCCGCGTCGTCGAGTCGGCTCGCTGTGGCGCGGCCACCTGGACGTCCTCAAGCCCGGACGCGGTGGCCTGCCAGCGCGATGTGGCGCGGCGCTACTGGCATCACTTTGTGCGCTGAACCCGGCCTGATGCTTCTCTGATTGATGCGGATCAAGAAGGGGTGAGGCCAGCCGGACGATCGGCATCAGGTGGCGCCGTTTGTGCACCAAGCTGGCGCGCAACTTGCTATCCTGTGCGTAGGAGAACATGCAATGCTGAAATTCGACGAGATGTATGCCCAACTGACCCCACAGGGAACGGGTCAATCACAGTCCCAGGGCGGACAGAGCCAGAGCCAGGGGTCCGGGCAGGGCGTGCGGCCCCACTACGAGGCCTATGCGAAGTGGCTCGCCGGCCAGCCGGACACCGTGATGCGCTCGCGCCGCGACGAGGCCGAGATGATCTTCCGCCGTGTCGGCATCACGTTTGCCGTCTACGGCGCCAAGGACGAGGACGGCTCGGGCACCGAGCGCCTGATCCCCTTTGACCTGATCCCGCGCATCATTCCCGCGCACGAGTGGCGCAGCATGGAAAAAGGCCTGGTGCAGCGGGTCACGGCGCTGAACCGCTTCATCCACGACGTCTACCACGACCAGGAGATCCTCAAGGCTGGCGTGGTGCCGCGCGAGCAGATCGAGGGCAATGCCCAGTTCCGCCCCGAAATGATGGGGGTGGACGTGCCCAACGGCATTTATTCGCACATCAGCGGCATCGATATCGTGCGCGCCCCGGATGTCCAGGGCAAGGGCGAGTACTACGTGCTCGAAGACAACCTGCGCGTACCCAGCGGCGTGAGCTACATGCTGGAAAACCGCAAGATGATGATGCGGCTCTTCCCCGAACTGTTCAGCCAGAACCGCGTGGCCCCGGTCGCCCATTACCCCGACCTGCTGCTCGATACCCTGCGCGCCAGCGCCCCCAGCACCACGGCCGAGCCCACGGTGGTGGTGCTCACGCCCGGCATGTACAACAGCGCCTACTTTGAGCACGCCTTCCTGGCGCAGCAGATGGGGGTGGAACTGGTCGAGGGCCAGGACCTGTTCGTCAAGGACAGTTTCGTCTACATGCGCACCACCCGCGGCCCCAAGCGCGTGGACGTGATCTACCGCCGCGTGGACGACGACTTCCTCGATCCCCAGGTGTTCCGCCCGACCTCCACCCTGGGTTGTGCCGGCCTGATGGAGGCTTACCGCGCCGGCCATGTGGCGATCTGCAACGCTGTGGGCACCGGGGTGGCCGACGACAAGTCGATCTACCCCTACGTGCCCAAGATGATCGAGTTCTACCTCGGCGAAAAACCCATCCTGAACAATGTGCCCACGTACATGTGCCGCAACCCGGACGACCTGAAGTACGTGATGGCCAACCTCAAGGACCTGGTGGTCAAGGAGGTGCATGGCGCGGGTGGCTACGGCATGCTGGTCGGCCCGGCTGCGACGAAGGCCGAGATCGAGGACTTCGGCAAGGCCGTGCTGGCCAATCCGGCGGGCTACATCGCCCAGCCCACGCTGAGCCTGTCGAGCTGCCCCACCTACGTGGAGTCGGGCGTCGCCCCGCGCCACATCGACCTGCGACCCTTCGTGCTGTCGGGACGCCATGTGCAGATGGTGCCGGGGGGGCTGACGCGGGTGGCGCTCAAGGAGGGCTCCCTGGTGGTGAACTCGTCGCAGGGCGGCGGCACCAAGGACACCTGGATCTTGGAAGTTTGAGGAATAAATATGCTGTCACGTACCGCCGACCACCTGTTCTGGATGTCCCGCTACACCGAGCGGGCCGAGAACACCGCCCGCATGCTCAACGTCAACTACGAGACCTCGCTGCTGCCCCAGTCGGCCAGCGCGGCCGAGGCGGGCTGGCAGGGGCTGCTGTCCATCAGCGAGCTGCTGCCGGCCTACACCGCGCTGCATGGCGACGTCAATGCGCGCAGCGTGATGGAGTTCATGGTCAGCGACGAGGACAATCCGTCGTCGATCATCTCCTGCCTGCGGGCCGCCCGCGAGAACGCGCGCGCCGTGCGGGGCACGCTGACCACCGAGGTCTGGGAGACCCAGAACCAGACCTGGCTCGAGGTCAACCGCATGCTCAAGACCGGCGAATTCGAGCGCGATCCGGGCAAATTCTTCGAATGGGTGAAGTTCCGTTCGCACCTCTCGCGCGGCGTGACCGTGGGCACGATGCTGATGGACGAAGCCCTGTACTTCATGCGCCTGGGCACGTTCCTGGAGCGCGCCGACAACACCGCGCGCCTGGTCGATGTGAAGTTCCATGCCGTCGAAAATGACTTCATGGGCACAGTCGGCGAGCATGAACAGGAATACGATTTCTACCACTGGAGCGCCATCCTGCGCAGCGTCAGCGGCTTCGAGATCTACCGCAAGGTCTACCGCGACGTGATCAAGCCCGAGCGCGTGGCTGAGCTGCTGATCCTGCGCCCCGACATGCCGCGCTCGCTGCACGCCAGCCTCAACGAGGTGGTGAGCAACCTGCGGCTGGTGGCGAGCGACGAAGATAGCGACACCCTGCGCCATGCCGGACGCCTGCGCGCCGACCTGCAGTTTGCCCGCATCGACGAGATCCTGGCCACCGGCCTGCATGCCTTCCTGACCCAGTTCCTGGACCGTGTGAACGGGCTGGGCGGTCGCATCAGCCGCGACTTCCTCGTGCCCGCGGTGGGCTGATCCGCTGCGGCTGTGTCCGGGCCGGCGACGCGCCGGCCTGAGACAATCCGGGCATGACCGAAGAAACCCTTTGCGCGCCTGTTCCGACCCCCCACGCCCCTGACGCCCCCGCCGAATCGCCGGCCCTGCCCGCCGGGTGGCTCAAGGTCGACTCCCTCGACATCGAGGCCCAGGGCATTGCCCGCAAGCCCGATGGCAAGGTGGTGTTCATCGAAGGCGCGCTGCCGTTCGAGGTGGTCAGCGTCAACGTGCACCGCAAGAAGAACAACTGGGAGGCGGGCACCGTCACGGCCATCCACCAGGAGTCCTCGCAGCGGGTGCGCCCCGGCTGCCCGCATTTTGGCCTGCACACCGGCGCCTGCGGGGGCTGCAAGATGCAGCACTTGCACGCGGCCGCACAGGTGGCCGTCAAGCAGCGTGTGCTGGAAGACAACCTTTGGCACCTGGCCAAGGTGCGCGCCGAAACCCTGCTGCGCCCGATCGAAGGGCCGACCTGGGGCTACCGCTACCGCGCGCGTCTGTCGGTGCGCTACGTGCACAAGAAAGGCGAGGTGCTGGTGGGCTTTCACGAGCGCAAGAGCCGCTACGTGGCGGACATCCGGGAATGCCCGGTGCTGCCGCCTCACGTCGACGCCATGCTGATGCCGCTGCGCGCGCTGATCTTCAGCCTGGACGCGCGCGAGACCTGCCCGCAGATCGAACTGGCCGGCGGTGACGCGGTTACGGCGCTGGTGTTGCGGCATCTGGAGCCCTTGTCCGAGGATGATCTGGCCCGCTTGCGCACCTTTGCGGTGCAATATGACGTGCAATGGTGGCTGCAGCCAAAAGGCCCCGATACGGTGCATTTGCTCGATGAAGGGGGCACCATTTTGGCGTATGCCTTGCCCGACTTCCGCATCACCATGCCGTTCAAGCCCACCGACTTCACCCAGGTCAACCCGCACATCAACCGCGTGCTGGTGTCGCGCGCGCTGCGCCTGCTGGCGGTGGAAAAGCACGAACGGGTCATCGACTGGTTCTGCGGCCTGGGCAACTTCACGCTGCCGCTGGCCACGCAGGCGCGCGAAGTGCTCGGCATCGAGGGCAGCGAGACCCTGGTGGCCCGCTCCCGGGAGAATTATGAGAAAAACAAGGCCGGTCCCAGCGCGAAACGGTCATTGTGTGCTACCGGGTTTGTAGCGCGTAATCTTTTCGAAATGACGCCGGCCATGCTGGTGGCCGATGGCAGTGCCGACAAGTGGCTGGTCGACCCGCCGCGCGAAGGCGCCTTCGCCCTGGCCAAGGCCGTCGCCGACCTGCACCAGGCGCGCATCGGCGCCGAAGACGCGCCGCCGCTGCCGCCCGGCGCCGAGCACTGGACGCCCCCGAAGCGCATCGTCTACGTCAGCTGCAACCCGGCCACACTGGCCCGCGACGCCGGCCTGCTGGTGCACCTGGGCGGCTACCGCTGCGTGCAGGCCGGCGTGGTCAACATGTTTCCGCACACCGCGCATGTGGAGAGCATCGCGGTGTTCGAGCGCGATGCGCCCTAGCCGCGCGGCGATGCCCGCGAACCGCGCAGCGGCGCACTGTGGCCCGATTCAACCCGAACGATAGGAGACCGCCCCATGTCCTGCCCCGTGGACCACGCTGCCCAGCGCCTCTCGCCGACCGGCTGCCCCATCTCCGGAAACGCCGCCGCGTTCGACCCGTTTTCCCTCGCTTACCAGCGCGACCCGGCCGGCACCCTGGCCTGGGCGCGCGAGGAGGAGCCCGTGTTCTACAGCCCCGAACTGGGCTACTGGGTCGTCACCCGCTATGACGACGTGAAGGCGGTATTCCGCGACAACATCCTGTTCTCGCCCTCGATCGCATTGGAGAAGATCACCCCCGCGCCGCCTGAGGCCGCCGCCATCCTGCAGCGCTACGGCTACGCGATGAACCGCACCATGGTCAACGAGGACGAGCCCGACCACATGGAGCGCCGCCGCCTGCTGATGGACGCCTTCCTGCCCGAGGCGCTGGCCCGGCACGAGCCCGCTGTGCGCGCGCTGGCGCGCCAGTACATGGACCGCTTTCTGGACAAAGGCCGCGCCGACCTGGTGGCGGAGATGTTCTACGAGATCCCGCTGACCATCGCGTTGCACTTCCTGGGCGTGCCGGACGAGGGCGCGGAGCAGCTGCGCCAGTTCGCCGTGGCTCACACGCTCAACACCTGGGGCCGGCCCACGCCCGAGGAGCAGCTCAAGGTGGCCGAGAACGTCGGCCGCTTCTGGCAGGTGGCGCAGAAGATTCTCGAAGACATGATGGCCTGGCCCGATGGCGAGGGCTGGATGTACGAGACCATCCGCCAGCACCACCTGCACCCGGCCATCGTCACCGAGAGCTACCTGCGCTCCATGATGATGGCCATTATGGCGGCCGCGCACGAGACCACGTCGAATGCCACGGCCAACGCCTTCATGACGCTGCTGACGCACCGCGAGGCCTGGGAGGCCATCTGCGAGAACCCGGCGCTGATTCCCAACGCGGTCGAGGAATGCCTGCGCGTGGCCGGCTCCATCATTGCCTGGCGGCGCATCGCCACCGCCGACACCTCGGTGGGCGGCGTGGCGATCCCCAAGGGCGGCAAGTTGCTGATCGTGCAGGCCTCGGCCAATTTCGACGCCCGGCATTTCGAGAACCCGCAGGAAGTGGACCTCTATCGCGACAACTCGGTGGAACACCTGACCTTCGGCTACGGCGCGCACCAGTGCATGGGCAAGAACATCGGCCGCATGGAGATGCGGGTTTTTCTGGAGGAATTCACCCGTCGCCTGCCGCACATCCGGCTGGTGGAGGGGCAAAGCTTCGATTTTTTGCTGAACACCTCGTTTCGCGGCCCCGCCGAGCTGTGGGTGGAGTGGGACCCGCGCCGCAACCCCGAGCGCGCCAACCCGGCCATCCTGGACAAGCCGCTGTCCTTCAAGATCGGCGCGCCGGTCAAGGACGACATCACCCGCGCCGTGGTGGTGCGCGAGCGCCATGAGGAAGGCGAGGGCCTGGTGCGCCTGGTGCTGGCGGATCCGCGCGGGCGTCCGCTGCCGGCGTGGTCCGCCGGCTCGCATGTGGACCTGGTGGCCGGAGGCTTCCGCCGCAAGTATTCGCTCTGTGGCATCCGCGATGACCGCTCGGTGCTCGAAGTGGTCATCCTGCGCGAGGCCCAGGGGCGCGGCGGCTCCCGGCATTTCTGCGACGCCGTGGGCGTGGGCGACACGATCCACCTGGCCGGCCCGAAGAACCTGTTCCGCCTCGACGAGTCGGCGCAGCACCACATCTTGATCGCCGGCGGCATCGGCATCACGCCCATCCTGGCCATGGCCGACCGGCTGAAGGCGCTGGGCAAGCCCTACGCGCTGCACTACGCGGCCCGCTCGCGTGCGCACATGGCGCTGCTGGCCCTCGTGCAGCGCGACCATGGCGCCAGCCTGTCGCTGCATGTCAGCGAGGAAGGCTCCCGCATGCAGCTCGAAGCGCTGCTGGCCAATATGGGTGAGGGCACGCAGGTTTACTGCTGCGGGCCCGAGCGCCTGATTGACGCAATGCAGGCGCTGGGCGAGGGCTGGCCCGAGGGCACGCTGCACGTCGAGCACTTCAGCACTGAGGGTTCGCTGCTGGACCCGGCGAAGGAGCACGCGTTCGAGGCGGTGCTGAAGGACTCCGGCACCACGGTGACCGTGGCCGCCGACCAGACCCTCCTGCAGGCCCTGCAGGCCGCCGGCATCGACGTGCCTTGCGACTGCGGCGAGGGTTTGTGCGGCACCTGCGAGGTCGGAGTGCTCGACGGCGACGCGGACCATCGCGACAAGGTGCTGAGCAAGGCGGAGCGCGCCGCCAACACCCGCATGATGAGCTGCTGCTCCCGCGCGCGCGGGCAGACGATCACGCTGGCGCTCTGAGCGGGAGACGGTTACCCGATCTTCACCGTCTTGCCCGCCTGCTCATAAACCTTCTCGCCGCGTTGCCCCTCGGGCAGCGCCACGCCCACGCGCGCGCGGCTGAAGCGGCCACCGGCTGGCAGGTGGTCGAGCAGCACCGCGGCCACATCGTCATACGACACGATCAGCTCCGGCGCGTGACTCTTGAACGCCAGCGAGGTCGCGATGCGCGGCAGCCAGCGGGTGTAGCCCGGCCGGGGAAAGGGCCAGACGTCTTTGGAGATTCGCAGGTCGCTGCGGGCCTGGCCGGTGCTGGAGGGCACCATCGGCCCCGGGCACATCAGCGACCAATCCAGCCTGGAGGCCGCCACCCGCCGGTAGTTGGTCTGGTGCGCCTTGTAGAGCGCCGGCACTCCCGGCAGGTCCGCACCCATGATGTCCGTGCCCGGCACATCCAGCGCGGCCGCGCCACCGAACAGCCACAGGCGCCCGCCCGGCCCCAGCGCGGCTTCGGCCTGCGTGACCACGCGGTCCACCAGTTCGATGAACGCCGCGCCGTCGGCCACGTAACCGGCGCAGTTGATCACCACGTCCTGCCCCGTCATGGCGGCGCGCAGTGCGGTGGCGTCGTTGACGTCGCCCTCGAAGACCGTCAGGCCGGGCGGCACGGCCGTGCCCAGTTGCTGCTGAAGCTTGGCGCGGTTGCGCACGAACGCGGTGACGGCGTGGCCGCGCGCCAGCGCCTGGGCGAGCAGCCGCTGGCCCATGTTGCCGGTGGCGCCGAGGATGAGGAGTTTCATGGAACCTGTGGTCAGAGGGATGGACGAGAGGCCGGTGGACAGGGCCGCCGGCACGACGCGCACCACTATAGCCCTTGCGGTCGTTCGCCGTGCATCGGGTCCATGCAAAAACAATAGCGGGTGGTGACCATTTCACGCTGGGATCAGGCCATTTTTCCATCAAGAATGCCTCCCAATGTCCGGCGACGGCCCCGGAACTCAGATCCAGCGCCGCACCTGGCCCATGTAGTCGGCAAATTCGGGTCCGAAGCGCTGCAGCAGGGCGCGCTCCTCGGGCTTGATCTGGAAGCGGGTCAGGTATCCGCAGAACGCGGCCACCAGCGCGTAGCCCGTCAGCGCCGAGCCCCAGGCTGCCAGGCCGAGCAGGACCAGCGCCATGCCCAGGTACATCGGGTTGCGGCTCAGCCGGTAGAGGCCGGTGCGCACCACCGTCGTGGCGCGCTGCGGCGCCATCGGGTTGACCGTGGTGCGCGCGCGGCGAAAAGCCAGCACCCCCGCCAGCGCCACACCGAGGCCCGCCAGAATCAGCAATACGGCCAGGGCCCGATGCCCCGGCACCGGGACGCGGACCAGCGGCATCCAGACCGACGCCGCCACAATCGCCGCCGCAAAGATAGCCACCAGCACCAGCGGGGGAATGCGCAGTTCAAGCCGGTGCATGGTTGCCGTCCCGTTCAAGGCTCGGCTTGGGACGCTGACGACGCACCCGTAGCCAGCAGCACCGCCTGCAGGCGGTTCAGGTTCTGTTCGTTGGCGGGCACCACGATGGGCGCCGCGGCGGTCGCCACGCGCGGGTCATCGAAGGCCTGGCGCCAGTCGAGACGCGTTTGCCCATCGGCCTCGGTCAAGGTGATGGTCAACGTGAAGTGCGGCGCGGTGACGTGCCGGATGACGATGCGCTGTGGCGACGCTTCAAGAAAGGTGCAGTCGTTGGGGTAGTGGGTGCCATCCGGCCCGCGCATGACAAACGTCCACCGACCCTGCGGCTTGAACTCGAAGACCTCGAAGGTATTGCTGAAGCCGTCCGGCCCCCACCAGGCCCCGAGCCGCTCGGGATGGGCAAACGCCGCGAAGACTTGCGCGGGCGTGAAGGGGAAGAGGCGGCTGGTTGTGAAGACGCCGTCTGCGCTGGGTTGGGTGGGCATGGGTTGCCTTGGCGGGGGCGGCGCGAAGCGGGGTTCTGGTGGGTGGGCGGGGGGTGCCCGGCGGCACTGCTGATCGGATATGGTCTGCCGGCTGGATCTGCTGCAACGATGGTCTCGAGGTCAATCAGAGGGAAATCAGTGTCTGACCCCAATAAAAGGACCCCAATAAACAGGTCTTTGCGAGTGAGACCGGGTGCATGCCCCGCCGGTTGGCGGGGGGCACGGTCTCTTCGAAGCGCAAGACAGCGGCCCCCAGACCAACTGGGACAGGCCGAACGAGAGCAGCAGCGCGGTCAGGGTGAGCTGGGCCTGCGCCATCGAGGCACCGAAGCCTTCGGTCAGCGCGGGCAGCGCCGGCAGGTAAAGGTCGGTGGTGACCGCCTGCAACCCCAGCAGCAGGGACAGCAGCAGCACGATCAGTCCCGGCGACATGGCCGATGCGGTGGCCGTCTTTGCCGGGGCTTGGGAGGTGGGAGGCATCGAGCTGAGCGTACCAGATCGATGCGGGGCGCCGCGCCGCGAAAGGGCGCAGAATGGGCCGGTATGTCCATCGCTGCCCGGAACCCGTCACCCGCCCCGCGCCACCAGTCGCTGGGCGAGGAAATCGCCAACAGCGTGAGTCATGGTGTCGGCCTGCTGGCCGCAATGGTGGCCACGCCGTTCCTGATCGCGTCGGCGGTGGCGCGCGGGGATGCGGCCTTCATCGCCGGGGCCTGCGTGTTCGCGCTGTCGATGGTGGCGCTTTACGGCGCGTCCATGGTCTACCACGCGCTGCCGCGCAACCGTGCCAAGCAGGTGGCACAACTGCTGGACCATGGCGCCATCTTCCTGCTGATTGCAGGCACCTACACACCGTTCACGCTGGGCGTGCTGCGCGGCGCCTGGGGCTGGACGTTGTTCGGCTTGGTCTGGGGCTTGGCCGTGATTGGCGTGACGCTCAAGGTGATGAACCGGATCACCCATCCGCACCTGTCCACCGGCCTGTACCTGCTGATGGGCTGGCTGGTGGTGATCGCGATCAAGCCGCTCATTGCGAGCATGCCGGCCGCTGGGCTGGCCTGGCTGGTGACGGGCGGCCTGGCCTACACGGCGGGGGTGGTGTTCTTTGCCGCCGATGCGCGCTGGCGCTTCGGACACTTTGTCTGGCACCTGTTCGTGATGGCCGGCACCACTTGCCATTTCGTGGCGGTCTACGCCTACGCCGCCTGAAGGCCGCCGAAGCCCCCAGGGGTGGCGCGGCCTCAGCGCCCGCGCAGAAACAAGCCGTCGAGCTCGCGCATCGTCAGCTGGCGCCAGGTCGGGCGGCCGTGGTTGCACTGGTCGGAACGCTCGGTGGCTTCCATCTGGCGCAGCAGCGCATTCATTTCGTCCAGCGTGAGGCGCCGGTTGGCACGCACGGCGCCGTGGCAGGCCATGGTGCCCAGCAATTCGTTCTGTGCGCGCTGGATCACCGTGCTGGCGTCATGCTGCGCCAGTTCGGCCAGCACGCTGCGCGCAAGCTCCACCGCATCGCCCTGGGCCAGCGTGGTCGGCACCGCGCGCACGGCCAGGGTGCGGGGGGAGAACGGGGTGATCTCCAGCCCCAGGGTGTGCAGGACCTCGGCGCTGGCCTCGGCGGTGGCCACTTCCTGTGCCGTGGCGGCAAAGGTGGCCGGGATCAACAACGGCTGGCTGCTGAGCCGGGCCTCGTCCATCTGCTGCTTGAGCCGCTCGTACAGGATGCGTTCGTGCGCCGCGTGCATGTCGACCACGATCAGGCCCTGGGCGTTTTCCGCCAGGATGTAGACGCCGTGTAGCTGCGCGATGGCCCGCCCCAGGGGCCAGACCGTCGGCTCGCCAGGCGAGGCCGATCCGGATGTCGCTGCTGTCTGGTCGCTCGTGAGGGCGCTGAAGGCGGGCGGGGACTCACCTGCGGCGGGCCGCACGGGCCAGAGGGCCTCCAGATCGCTCACCCGGCTGCCTGAAGGGTTTGCAAAATTGATAGCGGGTTGTGACCATTTGACGCTGGGGTTAGGCCGATTCGATTCAAAAACAGGGCTGAATGGGCCTTCGGATCCTGCCGGGCTCGCCACCAGAACCTCGCCAGGGGCCATCTGCGCGGCCAGGGCCTGGGCGCGCGGCACGGCCAGCGCATTTTCAACCGCATGGCGCACCGCCTGGTGGATCTCGCGGCTGTCCCGAAAGCGCACCTCGATCTTGGTCGGATGCACGTTCACGTCGACCCGCGTCGGGTCCATCTCGACGTAGAGCGCATACACCGGCTGGCGCTGGCCGTGCAGCACGTCCTCGTAGGCGCTGCGCGCCGCGTGGGTCAGCACCTTGTCGCGCACGAAGCGCCCGTTGACGTAGGCGAACTGCTGGTCGGCGCGGGCGCGGGCCACGTCAGGCAGGCCGGCGCGGCCGCTCACGCGCACTGTGCCCACGCTGTAGTTCACGGCGATGGATTGCGCCAGAAAATCCTCGCCCAGCACATCGGCCAGGCGCCGTTCCAGCGTGGTGGCGCGCCACTGCTCGACCAGCTTGCCCTCGTGCCAGACGGCAAAACCCACGTCGGGCCGCGCCAGCGCGTGACGGCGCACCGCCTCGATGCAGTGCGCCAGCTCGGTGGCGTCGGTCTTGAGGAACTTGCGGCGCGCTGGGGTGGAATAGAACAGTTCCTTCACCTCGACCGTGGTGCCGGTGCCGCGCGCGGCCGGGCGCAGCTCGCCGGTGCGCCCGTCCAGCAGGTGCGCGCTGGCGTCGCCGGCCATGCGCGACAGCAGGGCCAGTTCCGACACCGAATTGATGGCCGCCAGCGCTTCGCCGCGAAAGCCCATGGTGCCCACGGATTCGAGGTCGTGCAGGCTGGCGATCTTGCTGGTTGCGTGGCGTTTGATCGCGGTGGACAGCTCCTCGCGCGCAATGCCCGCGCCATCGTCTTCCACCGCGATCAGCCGCACGCCGCCGGCCAGCAGGCGCAGCGTGACCTGCGTGGCACCGGCGTCCAGGGCGTTGTCCAGCAGCTCGCGCACCACGGAGGCCGGGCGCTCCACCACCTCGCCGGCGGCAATCTGGCTGATGAGTTCGTCGGGCAGTTCGCGGATCGGGCGCCGCGCGGCAGGGGATAAGGCGGGGTTCACGGGGGAATTCTAGGGGGCAGGGATAATCCCCCCCATGGAGCTTGTGACTTTTCTGATCGATTTCATCCTTCACGTGGACAAACACCTGGAGGTTTTTGTCCAGACCTACGGCGCCTGGGTCTATGCCTTGCTGTTCGTGATCATCTTTGTGGAGACCGGCCTGGTGGTCATGCCTTTCCTGCCGGGGGATTCGTTGCTCTTCGTGGTAGGGGCGCTGTGTGGGGCCGGACTCATGGACATTCGCCTGGCCATGGGGCTGCTGGTGGTGGCCGCCATCCTGGGCGACCAGGTCAACTACAGCATCGGGCGGTATTTCGGGCACAAGGTGTTCCATTGGGAGGATTCGCGCTGGTTCAACCGGCGGGCCTTCGACCAGGCGCACCAGTTCTACGAAACCTACGGCGGCATCACCATCATCCTGGCGCGCTTCATGCCCTTCATCCGGACTTTCGCCCCCTTTGTGGCCGGTGTGGCCGAGATGACGCGCAGCAAGTTCACCGCCTATAACGTCGTCGGGGCGCTGATCTGGGTGGTGGGGCTGACAGCTGCCGGGTACTGGTTCGGCAACCTGCCCTGGGTGCAGGCGAACCTCAGCAAGATCATCTGGGCCATGATCCTGATCCCCGGTGTGGTGGTCCTGTTCGGCGCCTGGAAGGCGCGGCGCAAGGCCGCTGCGGCATGAGCGCAGCGCCGCTGGGCCCCACGCAAGCCTTCACCGCAGCCCGCCAGGACGAGGTGCTGCGGTGAGCGACCACTATGCGATGCTCGGGCTGGCTGCGGATGCGACGCTGGCCGATATCAAGCGGGCGTTCCGCCAGAAGGCCTCCAGCTACCACCCCGACCGCAACACCTCACCGGATGCGCCGGCGCGCTTTCGGGCCGTGCAGGCCGCCTACGACGTGCTGTCCGACGAGGCCAGCCGCCAGGCCTACGACGACAACCGCCGCCGCAACCTGCTGGACGACCCGCTCGAATCCGCGCGCGCCATCTGGCAGACCTATTTCGACACCGTGCTGGAGCAGACCCCCCGATGACCATGACCCCCTTTTTCCTTGAGCTCCACGCGGCCTACCAGTCGGAACTGGACGACCTGGCCACGGACTCCGAAGGGCGCGACGTGCTGCAGCAGCGCCTGCGCGAAAAGCGCCGCGAAATCGGCTTTCTGGCGCAGATGATGGAGCTCAGCCCCGAGATGGTGGCCGTGGTGTTTCACCGTGGCTTCCAGTTCCGCGAGCCGGCCGTCATGGAGCAGTTGCTGACGCTGGAGGCCGACGAGTTTCCCGACTGGGACGACGTGCTCGCCTCCGTGCAACTTCACCCGTGGGCGCAGGACCTGGCCGCCGTCGTGCGCGAGCAGCCCGCCGGCGAGTGGTTCCTGACGGTCGCGGCCGCACTGGAATACCTGCAGGGCCGCCGCGTGGCGCTGCCGGCCGGGGCCGGCGAGGCCGCCGATATCGACGAGGCTGATGGCGAGGGCCCTGCACGCGCCGAAGGCGAGGACCCGTTCGGGGACGGCGACACGGACGATGCCGAGGCCGACCGCATCAACGAAGAGGCCGGCGCCGAATGGCTGGCCGAGCAGGGCTTCGACCGCAAGGAATGAGCCGCCGGGCTCCCGCTTCACATTCAGACCGACCGACATGAACCAGATAGCCCTGATCGAAAAGACCCGAAGCCTGATTGCCGCCGGCGACATCTCCGGCGCCGAGGCCGCACTGGCCGACCTGGCCGACACCGAAGGCGATGGCGCCCTGATGGTGGTGCTGGAGCAGCTGCAGCCCAAGGACATCCTGGCCGTGATCCGCGAGTACGACAACTCGAAGGATTCGGTCATCAACCTGCTGGTCACGCCCGCACAGTTTGCGCGCGCGGTGGTCATCGAGAAGCAGTACAAGGACCTGACCCGCACCCACCTGCGCGGCATGATGAACGCGGTGATCTTCCGCGAGGACGCCGACCCGATCGAGTTCCTCACGGCCATCGGTGACCTCGAAGGAGGCAGCGAGGCGCTGGCCGACTATTTTTCCGAGAAGTGGAGCCGCGTCGAGGCCTTTGCCCGCACGGGCCTGTTCGACACCGTCGAGGACGATGGCGAGATCGTCTCCGAGGCCACGCTGCGCGGCGCCACCTACGCCCGTGCCCGCATCGAGCGCGACGAGGTGGCCGACCAGGACTGGATGGAGCTGGCCTGGATCCTGCGCTACGAGCTGCCCGACCTGTTCATCGAGATGCTGCTGGTGCTGCGCGCCAAGGCCCGTGCCCATGACCTGGGCCTGGACGACGAGGACGCGGAAGAGGACGACGGCAAGGTCGACCTGGCCGACACCGACCGCGGACGCGCCACCCCGGTGGCGCAGGACCCGGACGAAGAGTCCGCCATCTGAGCAGCCTGTCGCCGACGATGCCGCACCGATCAGCCGTTGCCCCTTCCGCCGTCGCGCTGCACGATGCGCGGCCGTTCTTCGAAAAGGCGCTGCATTACGGCGTGCAGCACGGCCTGATCAACAGCGCCAGGCTGGACGCCATCCGCGCGGATGCGCCCAAGGGCATGGTGCAGATCGCGCGCTACTTCGGTAGCGAATACCTGCGTCCGGAGCTGGAAAAGGCCCGTGCGCGCCTGGTCAACCTGGTGAGCCTGTCGCTGGAGCACAGCAGCGGTGGCGACCTGCGCCGGGCGGCCGAGGCCCTGCGGGACCACTCCCTGCTGTCGCGCTCCAAGAATGGTTCGGACCTGCTGAAAGCGCTGATCGCGATGCCGCAGAACAGCCATTTCGGCATGAACGAGCGCGGTGGCTTCACCGACAAGCACATCCCGCTGCTTGGCGAATGGACCTTGCGCAGCATCGCCGAGTACCGCGCCGAGCTGATGCAGCGCACCGCGGCGGCGCAGGTGATCGATGCCGCCGTCTGGCTGGCCGACGAACTCGGTCTGGACGCCGACGATCTGGAAGACGCCGCGCCGGACGCCGAGGCGGTCATCCGCACCGTGCTGCTGACCCTGGCCACAGGCGGCAGCCGCATGCCCGACTGGGTGGGTTTCGAGAAAACCATCGCCGCCTTGCGCCGGCAGGCGGGCGGCGGCAATCCGCCGGCCAAGGGCAAGAAGAGCCTGGCCACCCGCGCAGCGGGTGTCACGATGGCGCTGCCGCCGCAGCTGCCGCAGGCTTTTGTCGGGGTCGTGGAGGCGGTGCGCCAGTCGATCCTGGCCGACCTGCCGCGCATCCTGGATGGGAGCGTGCCGGTGCGCAAGCTGTTCGACCAGACGCCGGCCTTCATCGGGCGCTACTTCTGGATCGAGGACGGCCTGAGCGAGGTCGACCACCACGATCGCTCCGCCTCCGAGGCCTGGCACCAGCTCACTGGCGGGCATTCGGATGACAGCTCGCTGCTGACGCTGTTGCTCGGCGTGGCCGCCGGTGCGGCGCCCAAGACCTTGCTGACGGAGAAAGGCGCGGCCTCGCTGGTGCGCAAGATCCGCAAGTCCGGCCTGCAGCCGGACCTGGCCCGCGCCTTCATCCGCGACCACGCCCCGCTGGCGAACCAGGACGATTACGCCGACCTCTGGGAAGGGTTCGTCGAGGAAGCGCAGGCCACGCTGTGCAGCGACCACGACTACGAACTCAAGGACGCGCTGGCGCTGCTGCGCCGTGAATGCAACGTCAAGCCGTCATCGGGCGGGCCGGGCTGAGCGGGCCAGGCGCCGGACGCTGAACGGGTCCGGCGCCTGGCGCCTCAGGGCTGGCGCGGTGTCACACGGCTGGCCAGTGGCGGGCTCCGGTAACCGGGGCGGATGCGGCAGCCCGGGCCATAGCTCGCCTCGAAGGCGTTGCAGCGCGCGGCCACGGATTCCGGCGTGGGCTTCACGCCGTGGTCGATCCAGTCCAGCAGCGCGGCGAACAGCGCCGGGTACTGTGCGTCGCCGAGGTAGCTGTGCTCGGATTCCTCGCTGAAGGTCTGCACCAGCCGTTCGCCCTGGCCGGCGGCCTCCAGCGTCTCGCGGTACGCCGACTCCAGTTCCACGAAGGCGGTGGGGTCGTGGATCGCATGCAGCGTCAGCACCGGCACACGGACCTGGCCGGTGGGCGTGCTGTCGCGGGCGAGCGCGGCCACGGCCTGTGGATCGGCCGCATAACGCGCCACCCCGGCGTTCAGCGCGGCATCGTCGGCCGAGCCCTGGTAGCGGGCGCCGACATTGCCGAACGGGTTGCGCCCGTCCAGGCGCAGCTGCACCAGGTCGCGGAACAGCCAGGTGGCCCAGTTCAGATGGCCGATCAGTGAGCCCTCGGGAATCCGGATCACGTTGAGGATCGTGGCCAGCTTGGCCTTTTGCTGCTCGGTGCGCTGCGCTGCGGGCTTGCGCACGCCGGTGCAGGCGTCCACGCGCTCGGCCAGCTCCGCACGCGTCAGCTTTGCGTCCATGGGCAGGCCCCGCCAGAGCGGGTACGGGGGTTCATCGGCCTTCGGGTGGTTCTGGCAGACCCATTGGTAGACCACGCGCAGGTCGAGGCGGAAGTCATAGGCCACGGAGCCGCCGCCCAGCACGCCGCTGGTCAGCAGCACGGCGTCATAGGGGCCGGGCCGGCCGTCCACGGTGGCGTACAGTTCGGCCGCCTTTGAGGCGACCCCGCCGCCGTAGCTCTGCCCGTGCAGGATCGTGCGCCGCGCCGGACCGAAATGCTGCACGAAGATGGTGCGCAGCCGCTCGGTGTCTTCGGCCGCCATCGTGATGCCGTAGCCGCCGCGCCGGTAGGTCGAGCCGGCCCAGGCGTAGCCGGCTTTCACGGTGATGGCCCAGCGCTGCAGGTCTTCGGTGGCGCGTTCCGGCTTCGCTGGCCCGGTGTCGGCCGGTCCGCCGTGGGCGTGCATGACCAGCACGCCGCGGTCCCATTGCGCGGGAAGGGCGATCCAGTAGAACGCTCCCTGGCCGTCTTCGCCGGTGTAACAGCGCGATTCGGCGGGCACTTCGGCCGGACAGGCGCGGGGCTGGGGCGGCGTCGGGACCAGGGACGGTGTCTGGGCGATGGCCGACAGGCTGCCCATGAGCATGAGGGTGGCGAAGGCGAAAAAGGTCGGGATTGGCAGGCGCATCGGGGAATGGTAGCCCCGTGGGGGCATGGCGCCAGCCACTGCCGGCCATTGCGGTCCAGCACGGCTAGGAAAAGGTTTCCGAGCGTGGGTTCTGGTACAGCCGCGCCGGCGCGGTCCGCTCGGCATCGATGGGGGGCAGGGTGGATCGGCCCATGGTGGAGTCCACCTCATCGACAGGCGGTGCGGACACGGGTTCACACGGGAGCGCCTGCACCGTCGCTGCCGCTTTGAACGGCGTGGTGGTCACTGCGCCGGCATAGTAGAGGCAGGCCAGGTCCTCTGCGAGGGCTCTTTCCGGGACTTCGGTGCGTTCATGCAGGCCCCTGAAATCGCCAGGCGCGGTGAACAGCGTGCTCAGCACCCGCAGGGTGGAGTCCCGCAGCCAGCCCATCGGCACGCGCGGCTCATGGCGGTAATAAATCAATTCCGTGCGGTAGCGCGCAGGCAGCAGGTCGCGCGTGGTGTGGCGTGCATGGGTCCACACCAGTTGCGCCGGCGTGCACAGGGCGAAGCTTTCCGGCAGGTCGTGCGCACCCGGAGGGCGCCGATCCCAGTGGGCGCCAATCAGGTCCAGCGGCGATGCCGTCGGCAGGACGGCCGCATGGCCATGCCGGAAGTCCAGAACCGCCAGCAGCGTGGCCTGTCGCATCACATGGTAGATGCTGCCGCGCAAGGTCGTGCCGCGCTCGATGATCAGGGCGCCCAGCGCAGCCTTGAACAGCATGGGTTGCAGCCAGCGGTCGAACTGGAGCAGCACCCTGTGGATGGCGGATTCAGAGCCCGGATCGAAGGTGCAGACCGCCTCGAAATCGCTGGAGCCCAGTGGCGTGGAAAAAGCCACCGGTCGGTGGACTTCTTCGAGCCGCAGCGTCAGGGTGCGCTCTTGCGGCCTGCCGGCGGTGACCCGGAGGTTGCCGTCGGGCAAGACACTGACGCGGGACCCGTTGACCCACCAAGCATCGGCATCCCAGAACGAGACCAAGCGCCACGAGGGCAGTCCGGGTCGCGGATGTGCGATGAGCGATGCGAACGTGGTACGTTGTTCGGGAGAGAACCCCACCATGCCCAAGCCCAGGGTGGGCTGTTCAAGAGTGCTGACTGGGGAGGGGTTCATGCGCTTGCGAGAGGCTTTGCTGAAACCTTACGTTACAACTTGCGGTCTGTCTATCGGAATATTCTGAGCCGGTTTTCGGTGAGACCCATGCACGAGATCAGAGTGATCTCTCCAAAGGGAATCAGCCTATCGCCGGATGGTCATTGCTTGCTGTGAATGGGGCGCCGCCAGGCACATCGGGCAGCGCCTTTCCTGGGCCACGCCCGGCATGCGCAGCTTCCATCCGGGACAATGCGCCATGCTTCACCGCCTGAATTTTCCCGCCGACGCGGCTGTGGGCTCCTCCCCATCATGATCGGCAAGCCCCACGCCCGCCGCCTGCGGGAGATCTACCGCTCGGCCGGCTGGCCCTGCCAGGACCTGGTGGAAATCGAGCTGCTCGCCGCCGGGCTGCTGGAGCGTGTGCGCGCGGCCAGCGGGCACGAGACCCTGCGCGTGACCGACGCCGGCATCCGGCTGCTGGCCGAGACGCTGCAGGGCAACCGTGCCGCGCGCTCTGAGCACGACGCGCTGGTGCAGCAGGTCGCTCGTGAGATGGCACGCGCCGGGCGCGTGGTCTGGACCGGCCTGTCCCTGCGCGCGCAGGTGCCGGGCCCCACGGCGCAAGATCCGCCGCAGTGGTGCATCGCCATGCCCGACGTCTTCTCCATCCGCAACACCACGGTGGAGGCCTACGTCGAGCCGGTGGTGCACGAGATCAAGGTGCGTCGCGCCGACCTGCTGGGCGACCTGAAGAAGCCCGCCAAACGCGCTGCCTACCTCGACCTCGGCGGTGCCTGCTGGTACGTACTGGGCAACGATGCGCGCGGCCGCCCTGTCGGCCAGCCCGACGAGATTCCGGTCGAGTGCGGCGTGATGTGGCTGCAGGAGGGGCAACTCAGTGTGGCGCGCCCCGCGCCGCGCCGGGCGGTGGAGCGCCTGCCGTTTGCGGTGTGGCTGGAACTGGCCAAGCGCACGCCGCACGCCGTCGACGGCGGCGATCAGGCGCCGCTGGCCGATCTGACCGGCGAACCCCCGCCGCCCGAAGCCGGTGGCTGAGGCCCCGAATTCCCCGAGCGCACAGGGCCAGGCGCCGCTGGTGCCGTCGGCGTCCGTCTACACCGTGGCGGTGCGCGCCCTGTGCGAATTCACCGCCAAGCGTGGCGACCTGGACCTGCGCTTCACCCCGTCGCCCACCGGGGCCGAAGGCGTCGAAGGCCACGGAGTGGTCACCGCCCGGCGTGGCGTGGGCTACCAGACCGAGGTGGCGCTGTCGGGGGACTGGGGGCCGCTGCGCGTGCGGGGCCGCGCCGACGGCTGGGACCCCGTGGCCCGGCGCCTGGAAGAAATCAAGACCTACCGTGGCGACCTGGCCCATGTGCCGGACAACCACCGCCAGCTGCACTGGGCGCAGGCCCGTGTCTACGGCGCGCTGATCTGCCACCAGCTGGGCCTGCAACAGGTGGCGTTGGCGCTGGTCTACTACAACATCGACACACGCCAGGAGACCGTTTTCACGGAGACGGGCGAGGCCGCAACGCTGCAGGCCTTTTTCGAGGAGCAGTGCCGGCACTTTGCCGCCTGGTCGGCGCAGGAGACCGCCCACCGGGCGGCCCGGGACGAGGCGCTGCGCGCGCTGGCCTTTCCGATGCCGGCCTTTCGCACCGGCCAGCGCGAACTGGCCGAGGCGGTGTACCGCGCCGCCCGCGCGGGTCGCTGCCTGATGGCGCAGGCGCCGACCGGCATCGGTAAGACCGTGGGCACGCTGTTCCCGCTGCTGCGCGCCATGCCGCCGGATGCCAGCCGCGCCGGCAGCGGGCTGGACAAGGTGTTCTATCTGGCCGCCAAGACGCCCGGGCGCCAGCTCGCGCTGGACGCATTGCAAAGCCTGCGCGCGGGCCTGCCCAAGGCGCCGCTGCGCGTGCTGGAACTCGTCGCGCGCGACAAGGCCTGCGAACACCCCGACAAGGCCTGCCACGGCGAGTCCTGCCCGCTGGCGCGGGGCTTCTACGATCGCCTCAGTGCTGCGCGCCAGGCGGCGGTGGACGCTGCCGGCGCGGGCCTGCTGGCGCGCGAGCGCGTGCGTGCCGTGGCCCTGCAGCACCAGGTCTGTCCCTACTACCTGGCGCAGGAGCTGGCGCGCTGGGCCGACGCGGTGGTGGGCGACTACAACTACTGGTTCGACACCAGCGCGTTGCTGTTTGCCCTCACGCAGATGGATGGCTGGCGCGTGGCCGTGCTGGTGGACGAGGCGCACAACCTGGTCGAGCGCGCGCGCAGCATGTACTCGGCCGAGCTGGAGCAGGGCGCACTGCGGGCGCTGCGGCGCTCGGCCGCCCCCGTGTCGCCCCCGCTGAAGCGCGCGCTGGACCGGCTGAACCGCCATTGGAACGCGCTGCAGCGCGAGCAGCGCACGCCCTATGCCGCGTCGCAGGCCCTTCCGGATGCCTTCGTCGAGGCGTTGAACCGGACCCTGGCCACCTTGACCGACCTGCAGGCTGACCAGCCCGCGCTGGCAGGCGAGCTGGCGCTATCCGGGGCCGACCTTCAGCGCTTCTATTTCGACGCGCTGCATTTCGCACGCCTGGCCGAAAGCTTTGGCCCGCATTCGCTGTTCGACATCACGCTGCGCCCTGGCCGCGCGCCCTTGCCCGAGCGCCCAGCGGCGTCCACGTTGTGCATTCGCAATCTCGTGCCGGCGCCGCACCTTCAGCCGCGCCTGGCCGCGGCGCAGGCGGTGGTGCTGTTTTCCGCCACGCTGAGTCCACAGGCCTACCACGCCGATCTGTTGGGTTTGCCAGCCAACACGGCCTGGATCGATGTGCCATCGCCCTTTACGGCGCGGCAGCTGTCGGTGGGCGTGGCCCGCCACATCTCCACCCGCTGGGCAGACCGCTCGCGCTCGCTGGCGCCCATCGTGGACGCCATTGCCGGCCAGTTCGCGGCGCGGCCCGGCTTGTACCTGGCCTTCTTCAGCAGCTACGACTACCTGGACCAGGTCTTCGCCCTCCTGCGCGAGCAGCACCCGGACCTGCCCTGTTGGGAGCAGCAGCGCCAGATGCCCGAAGCGGCACGGGAGGCTTTCCTGGCGCGCTTCATGCCGGGGGCGCAGGGCGTCGGTTTCGCCGTGCTGGGCGGCGCCTTTGCCGAGGGCATCGATCTGCCGGGCGAGCGCCTGATCGGCGCCTTCATCGCCACGCTGGGCCTGCCGCAGGTGAACCCGGTCAACGAGCAGATCAGGGCCCGCATGGAGGCTGTGTTTGTCGGACGCGGCTACGACTACACCTACCTCTACCCCGGCCTGCAGAAGGTGGTGCAGGCCGCAGGGCGGGTGATCCGCAGCCCCGTCGACGAGGGCGTGCTGGTGCTGATGGACGACCGTTTCAGCCGCGCCGAGGTGCGCGCGCTGTTGCCGGCCTGGTGGGAGGCCCGGGAGACTGGTTCTGAGCAATTTCGTGAATGAAATGTGTCTTTCCCCAGCGTGAAATGGTCATAATTCGCTATTCATTTGATAGCTTTAGTCAGTATTCCCGGTTGGCTCTTTGCCGCCAAAATTCGATCATGACTGCCCCGAACGACTACTACCCCACGCTGCGCCGCGCCGTCGCGCTGGCGCGCGAGGCGGGCCTCTGCGACGCAGCCGACGAACTCGAATCGCGCGCCTTCGCGGTGTTCACCACCGGCAGCGAGGCCGCTGGCGAAACCGGCCTGGCCATTCTCGCCTTTCGCGCACAGACCGGCTCGCGCCTGCCTCCCGAAGCGGCGCGCCTGCTCGATGCCTGCCAGACCGAGATCGCCAAGGTCTGGCCGCGCCTGCGTCCGGGCTGGCGCGGGGCGGTGTGGCGTTGGCTCGGGCGGTGGGGCCTGGGCTGAGGCGTCGGGCGTAAACTGGCGCGAACTTGCAACCTGATCTTTTCCCATGAACACCTTGCCCGATCTGCCTTGTTACCTGAATGGCGAATACACCACCCTTCCGAACGCGAAGATCAGCGTGATGGACCGGGGCTTCATCTTTGGCGACGGCATATACGAAGTGGTGCCGGTGTACGCCGGTCGCCTGTTTCGCTTCGATCACCACATGGCCCGGCTGGAGCGCAGCCTGAAAGAGTGCCGGATTCCCAACCCCCACAGCCGTGCCGAGTGGGCCGGGATCATCGGCTCCCTCGTCACCCGCTACGCGGCATCGCAGGGCATCCAGGCCGAAGCATCCGACCAACTGATCTACCTGCAGATCACGCGTGGCGTGGCCCTGCGTGACCACGTCATGCCCGCCGACATCACGCCGACGGTGTTCGTCATGACCAACGCCATGAAGCCGGTGCCTGCGGAGCAGCGCAGCCAGGGCGTGGCCTGCGTCACGGCCGACGATTTCCGCTGGGAAAAGGCCCACATCAAGTCCACCAGCCTGCTCGGCGCGGTGTTCGCCCGCCAGATCAGCTTCGATGCCGGCGCCATGGAGACGGTGATGTTCCGCGACGGCTGGCTGAGTGAGGCGGCCGCCTGCAACGTCTGGATCGTCAAGGACGGCAAGGTCATCGGCACCCCCAAGGACAACCTGGTGCTGGAAGGCATTCGCTACGGCCTAATCGAAGAAATCTGCCGAGCCCAAGGCATCGGGTTCGAGTTGCGTCGCATCAGCCGCGCCGAGGTCTTGGGCGCCGATGAGGTGCTGCTGACCTCGGCCACCAAGGAGGTGCTGGCGGTCACGCGGCTGGATGGCCTGCCGGTGGGCACGGGCCAGCCCGGGCCGGTGTATGTCCGCCTCTACGAGGGCTACCAGCAGGCCAAGGCCGCCACCTGACGGCTCCGCGGGTGTTTTGACCATCTGAGGGCTTTCACTGTCCCGACCTGCCCCGCGCAGGGATTACACTGAAATTCCGGTCTGCTTGTTCACGTTCGCGTTTTCTCCTAGGAGCTTTCATGAGATTCAAGGTTTTTGCCACCGCCGTTCTGGCCTCTGTCGCGCTGGTTGGCGCGGCCAATGCGCAGCAGTTCTTCCGCATCGGCACCGGCGGCACCGCCGGCACCTATTACCCGGTGGGCGGCATGATTGCCAACGCCGTATCGCAGCCGGGCAAGATCATCGTCACGGCACAGGCCAGCAATGGCTCGCTGGGCAATGTCAACGGCATTGCCGGCGGGGCCATGGAGTCGGGCTTCAGCCAGTCGGACGTGGCCACCTGGGCGCAGACCGGCACCGGCATTTTTGAAGGCAAGCCCAAGATCGCGGGCCTGCGGATGATTGCCAACCTCTACCCCGAGAGCATCCACGTGGTGGTCAAGAAGGGCTCGGGCATCAAGAGCATTGCCGACCTCAAAGGCAAGCGTGTGGCGCTGGACGAGCCCGGCTCCGGCACGCTGATCAACGCCCGGCTGGTGTTGGCTGCCTACGGCGTGAAAGAGTCCGACATCAAGCCCGAATACATCAAGCCCAACCAGGCCGGCGACAAGATGAAGGACGGCGCGCTCGATGCCTTCTTCTTTACCGGTGGTGCGCCAGCCGGCGCGATAGCCGAACTGGCTTCGGCGGGTTCGGGCATCGAGTTGTTGCCGATCGACGGCGCCGCTGCCGACAGCCTGCGCAAGTCCAGCGGCTTCTTTGCGATCGACACCATCGCCGCCGACACCTACAAGGGTGTGGGCGCTGTCAAGACGCTGGCGGTGGGCGCGCAATGGGTGACCAGTGACAAGGCCGACACCGAAACCGTCTACCAGATCACCAAGGCGCTTTACAGCGACGCGGCCCAGAAGACGCTGTCAGCCGGTCACGCCAAGGGCAAATTCATCACGTTGCAGAACGCCGTGCAGGGCGTGGGCATTCCGTTCCACCCCGGCGCCGAGAAGTTCTACAAGGAAGCCGGTGTGCTGAAGTAAGCCTGCGCACCTGATGTACCTTGTGGACGGGCGGAGCAGGTTCCGCCCGTTGTCATTTGTAGCCGCACCCTGAGAAGCATGCCATGAGCCATCGCAACGCCACCGTCCTGCCGGATGACAAACAACTGCTGGCCCTTGAGGAAAAATTCGATCCCGAGATGCGCTTTCGCCCCTCGGTGCCGCCGGGGACCTTGCTGATCAGCGTCCTGCTGATCGCGTTGAGCTGCTTCCACTACTACACGGCCGGTTTTGGCCTGTTGCGCGAGACCACCCACCGGGGCGTGCACCTGGCCTTCGTGCTGGGTCTGATCTTCCTGGTGTTCGCGGGCAGCAAGGCCGGCGAAAGCCGGGTGGTGCGCCACGGCCTGGCCTCGCCGGGCGGAATCCCCTGGTACGACTGGCTGCTGGCCATCGGCGTCGCACTGGCGGTTCTGTATATCCCTTACACGTTTGAAGACCTGGCCTTTCGGGTCGGTAACCCCAACGCCGCCGACGTGGCCTTTGGCACCGTGCTGTTTGTCGCGCTGCTGGAGGCCACCCGGCGCAGCATGGGCTGGCCGCTGCCCATCATTGCGTTGGGCTTCAGCTTCTACGCACTGTTTGGCCCGTATTTCCCGGGCTTGCTGCAACATGCCGGATCGAGCTGGAGCCAGTTCATCAACCACCAGTACCTCACCAGCCAGGGCATCTATGGCGTGGCGGTGGGCGTCGTGGCCACCTACGTCTTTCACTTTGTGCTGTTTGGCGTGATGGCCACGCGAATCGGGCTGGGGCAGCTGTTTCTCGACATCGCATCCAGCATCGCCGGGCGCTATGCGGGGGGGCCGGCCAAGGTCAGCGTTTTCGGGTCGGCCATGTTTGGCATGCTGTCGGGATCGTCGGTGGCCAATGCGGTCACCGTAGGCTCTCTCACCATTCCGGCCATGATCCGCGTCGGCTACCAGCGGCACTTTGCCGGCGCTGTCGAAGCAGCGGCTTCCACGGGTGGGCAGATCACACCGCCGGTGCTGGGAGCCGCAGCCTTCCTGATGATCGAGTTTCTGGGCTTGCCTTACCAGACCATCATCACGGCGGCTATCGTGCCGGCCTTCATGCACTTCTTCGGCGTCTTCATGCAAGTGCATTTTGAGGCCAAGCGTTACGGCCTGCGCGGCCTGACCGAGGAAGAAATGCCAAAGCTGCGCCAGAGCCTGAAAATGCGCTGGCCCACGCTGATCCCGCTGTTCCTGCTGATCGGCATCCTTGTGAGCGGGCGCACGCCGTATCTGGCCGCCTTTGTCGGCATCACCTCCTGCGCCATAGTGGGTCTGACCACCTCGGTGCGGGGCAACCGCGCACACAACTGGGCGTTGATGGTGGCCTTGCATCTGGCACTGATGGGCATTGCCTTCACGGACTTCGACGAGCGCATCAAGCTGAGCATCTTCTCCGTCGCCGTGGTCGCCACCGTCGTCCTGATGCGCGTTCTGAGGATTCGCGGCCGCATCGAACCCGCCGTGCTGGTGGAGGCGTTCGAGACGGGTGCCAAATACGCGCTGGCCGTGGGTGCCGCCGCCGCCACAGTGGGCATCGTGATCGGGGTGGTCACGCTCACCGGCGTGGGCTTCAAGATCAGTTTCATCATCACCGGGGCGGCCACCAGCATCGCCAATGCCCTGAGCATGATCGTGCCGAGCTATCTGATCGCCTTCCAGTCGCTGACCCTGCTGGCTGCGCTGGTGATGACGGCGTCGGTCTGCATCCTGATGGGCGCGGGCATTCCCACCACGGCCAACTACATCATCATGGTCACGGTGGCCGCGCCCACGCTCGTGCAATTGGGGGTGGAGCCGCTGGTGGCGCACTTTTTCGTCTTTTATTACGGGGTGCTGGCCGACATCACGCCGCCGGTGGCGCTGGCGGCCTACGCCGCCGCCGGCATGGCGGGCAGCGACCCGTTCAAGACCGGCAACACGGCATTCCGGCTGGGCATCGCGAAAGCGCTGGTCCCCTTCGTGTTTGTGTTTTCTCCATCGCTGATCCTGGTGGCCAAGGGCTTTACCTGGTATGACTTCACCGTCACTTTCGTCGGCTGCGTGCTGGGCATCACCTTCCTGGCGACGGCGTTTTCCAAGTTTTTCCTGGTGGAGATGAAGCGCTGGGAACAAGCCCTTTGCATTGCCGCCGCGCTCTTGATGGTTGCCCCCAGCCTGACCGCCACCCTGGTTGGCGTGGCCATGGTCATTCCGGTGCTGTTGCGACAGCTCAAGGACTGGCGGCTGACGCACAGGGCCGTGGCGCACTGATCAGGCGGTTTGACACCCGTTGAGCCAAGACCGGTTGCGCTGAATTCTTTCCCGAGGCCTTTGCCATGCCCACCAAGACCTTCACCAGCGGCCGCATCCGGCGCGCCGACTACGACCCCGCCACTCGCCAGCTCGACCTGCACTGGGACAACAAGACCGTGCTCGCCTACAAGCCGGTGCCTGAAGAAGTCTTTCGACGGATCAGCAGTGCCCCGTACCCGGCGAGCTACTGGGAAGACCGTATTGCCGACGAATACCCGAAGGCCACGCCGATGAAATCCGAAGTGGGGTCCGCTGGGCCGAAGACGCTGGGCGACTTGTTCGGGTCGGGCGATTGAGCACGGGCGGCGGTGCGCAGCCCCTTCACGACTGCCAGACGCCGTAGCCGCTCTCGCGCAGGTCGATGCCCAGTTCCACTTCCAGGCTGCGGGCCTCGTCATAGGTCAGCGGGTTGTACAGCTCATAGAGCTCGGGCAGCAGGCGCTGGCCGAACTGCGTGACATACCGATTCGCCTGGATGCCGGCCTTGTGCTTGTCGAAGCGCACATCGGGGTCCAGCCCGGTCATGCCGACGTAGACGCAGGGCTTGCCATCGATGTAGCCGGGATTGGCGCGCACGAAGCGGGGGTGGCGAAGAACCTCGGGCGAGAGTTCGACCACGTAGACGTGGTAGTGCCGGCGCTTTCGCGTGGTGCGGCGCTTGGGGGCGGCTTCGTCCGGCTCGGCGGCGGTTTTTTCAGTCTTTCTTGGCATGTCCCGGCGTGAAATGGCGGTTTCATGCTATCAGATTGGGAGTTCCCGCTCCCGCTGTTCACAGCGGCCTGCGCCGTGCCGGGCACCAACGTCAGGCTCGCCTCAGTTCTCCTCGTTGAACGAGGCCTCTTCGCCGGGCAGCGCGGGCGGCAGATGCAGGCGCTGGCGCATCGCGCCGAATTCCGCCTGCAGGAACAGGGGTTTGGCCTGCTGGGCGGCCAACTCGTTGGCGCGGCGTTTCATGGCGAGGACCTTGTCGGGCTGGCCTGCAGCGAGGTCGGTCTTCTCGCCCGGGTCTTTCGCGATGTCGAACAATTCGGCGCTCTCGGGCAGGGGCGTGCGCCAGACGAGCTTCCAGTCGCCCTGGCGGATGCCGGCGCGGAAGGGCTCGATGTTGTAGACCACTTCGGTGCGCGGCGAGGGCTGGCCCTGGGCAATGGTGGCCCAGACATCGAGGCCGTCGAGCGGCTTGCTGCGGGTGGTTGATGCGCCCGCGAGTCTGGCCAGGGTGGGGTACATGTCGACCACGTGCATCATCCCGTCCACCTGGGTGCCGGGGGCAATGCGTCCGGGCCAGTTCGCCAGCGCCGCCACGCGCGTGCCGCCTTCGTACAGGGAACCCTTGCCGTCCCGGTAGGGGCCGTTGTCGTTGGGAATCTTGGTTTTCGACAGATCGCCCTCGCCGGCGAACATCGCGTTGCGCACGCCACCGTTGTCGCTCTGGAAGACGATCAGCGTGTTGTCGCGCATGCCGCGGCGCTCCAGCGCGGCCACGACCCGGCCGATCTGGTCGTCCATGGCGCTGATGCTGGCGGCGTAGGCCCGCCGCGCTGGGTCGGCGATGTGGCGGTAGCGGTTCAGGTCGGCCTCGGGCGCCTGGTACGGCGTGTGGGGCGCATTGAAGGTCAGGTAAAGGTACAGGGGTTTGGCCTTGTCGTGGGTGTCGATGAGGCGCACCGCGGCATTGCCGAGCAGCGTAGTGGAGTAGCCCTTTTCCTTCAGGGGCTTGTTGTTGAGATACCAGTCGAGCACCTTGTGCTGCTCGTGGGTGAAGTAGTCGATTTCACCGATCAGCGGGCCGTACTGGAAGTCGAAGCCGCGCTGGCGGGGCCAGAACTTGCGGTCGCCGTGCCCCAGGTGCCACTTGCCGATGATGGCTGTCTGGTAGCCGGCTTCCTTGAGGGCTTGCGGCAGCAGCCACTCCTCGGTGTCCAGACCATGCGTCTGGCCCGACAGGATCACCACGGTCTGCAGGCCGTAGCGGAAGGGGTAGCGCCCGGTCATCAGGGCGGCACGCGTGGGCGTGCACATCGGCTGGGCGTAGAACTGGTTCAGCTGTGCGCCGGTCTTTGCAAGCTGGTCGATGTTCGGGGTGCGGATGTCGGAGCCATGGAAGCCGACGTCCTTCCAGCCCAGGTCGTCAGCGACGATGTAGACGATGTGGGGACGGTCCGCCGCAATGGCCGGCTGAAACATGCCTGCGAACAGGGCGAGCAGGGTCCAGACCAGTCGTAACACCAGGCGATGGGTGGCGGAGAGGGCCGCCAAATCGTGTGTTGAGGCGCGCATGGGATGATCGGTTCAAGTTGACAAAGTCGTCATTTTATGGGGTGAGCCAAGGCCGGCGAAAACCCCAGTGCCAGGATGGTCACGCACCGGCTGGACAGCCGCATCGATGCAACTGTTGAAACCTGGACATTTGTCAACTTGGACAGATGTTCAATCCATAAAATGGACCGCGCATCATCACCACCGGACATCGCGATGAAGCCGACCCTGGCCAGCCAAGCAGCAACCCGCACAGAAGAGGACACCGATCACCGCACCCGTGTCGGGCGTGAGCGTCGTGAACGCACACAGGCCCGCATCATCGAGGCGGCGCTGAGGGTCTTCGCCGAAAAGGGGCCGGATGCGCCGATCATTGACGACTTCATCAAGGCAGCCGGGGTGGCGCGCGGCACCTTCTACAACTACTACCAGAGCACGGAGGAATTGCTGGAGGCGACGGCCAAGTGGCTGCAGGACGACCTTATCGTCTCCATCGAGGCGGAAATCGGCAGCCTTGACGATCCGGTCGAGCGCCTGAGTTCGGGCATCCAGTTGTGGCTGCGCAAGGCACGCACCGACGCCGCATGGTGCGCATTCAGCGTGCGGGTGCGCCGCCATGGAGGCCTGGTCGAACAGCAGCTTGGCGCCGACCTGAAGGCGGGGCGAGAGGCGGGTGTGTTGACCTTCTCCGGTGCCGAGGCGGCGCGCGACCTGGTGGTGGGCGCCTTGCGCGAAGCCATGTTCCGCATGACGGAGGCGCGGGTATCCGCCACCTACCCGCGAGACATCACGCGGCTCATCCTGCTGGGCCTGGGGCTGGATGCGCGCAGTGCCGACGAAGTCCTTGGCCGCCCCTTGCCGCGCTTGCGCCGCGCCGCGCGGACCATCGCCTGAGGCCGGGGCAAGGCGGCGAAGAGGCTGCACCCAGGTGGGCAGAGCGGATTGCGGGAGGCCAGCAAGGTTGCGCCGCGGCGAACGCGGGTTTGGCCTATGTGCCGTAGAGGGCCTTGCGTGCCATACTTTTTCGCGCCCGGCCCGCTGTGCCGAACTGAACCGAGATGAAGGATTTCCATGGCAGCTCAGGAATTTGACTACGTGATCGTTGGCGGCGGCTCCGCCGGGTGTGCCTTGGCGGGGCGCCTGAGCGAAGACCCCGGCACCACTGTGTGCGTGCTGGAGGCCGGTGGCGCCGACAGTTCGGTGTTCGTGCGCGCACCGCTCGGCATCATTGTCATGGTGCCATGGGGCCTGATGAACAGCTGGCACTACTTCACCACGCCGCAAAAGGGATTCGGCGGGCGCAAGGGCTTTCAGCCGCGCGGCAAGGTGCTGGGAGGCTCCAGCTCCATCAACGCCATGGTGTACACCCGTTGCAACCGCAACGACTACGATGGTTGGGCGGCCGGGGGCAACCCCGGCTGGAGTTACGCCGACCTGCTGCCGCTGTTCAAGCGCGCGGAAAACAGCCACTGCTTCACCGACAACGAGTACCACGGCAACAACGGCCCGCTGCATGTGAGCTACCTGCGCAGCCCCTCGCCGGCCAACGAGGCCTTCCGTGCCGCCTGCGTCGAGAAGGGCATTCCGCTCAACCCCGACTACAACGGCGCCAGCCAGTTTGGCATTTCGCCCACCCAGGCCACGCAATACAACGGCGAGCGCTGGAACGCTGCGCGGGCCTACCTGCACGCCAACGCCGACCGCAAGAACCTCACTGTGCTGAACGGCTGTCACACCCGCAAGGTCCTTTTCGAAGGCAAGACCGCCGTCGGCGTGGAGGTGCGCCGCGACGGCCAGGTGCAACAGATCCGTGCCGGCAAAGAAGTGATCCTGAGTGCCGGGGCCTACGGCTCGCCCCAGTTGCTCATGCTCTCGGGCATCGGCCCGAAGGCACACCTGCAACAACACGGCATTGCCGTGCTGCACGACCTTCCCGGCGTGGGCCAGAACCTGCAGGACCACGTCACCTCCAACCTCATCTATCGCACCCCGCGCTGGAAAGACACGGTGGGTATATCCGTGCGCGGCGCGTGGGAAATCATCAAGGCGATCTTTCAATGGCGCAAGGAACGCAAGGGCTGGATCACCACGTGCGTGTCCGAATCCAACGGCTTTGTGTCGACTTACGGTAACCCCGACCATCCCGACATCCAGCTGGCGTTCCTGCCCAGCATCGTCGACGACCACACCCGCAAGACGCACCTGGGCCACGGCTACACGCTGCACACCACGCTCATGCGGCCCAAGAGCCGCGGCAGCGTCACGCTGCAAAGTGCAGACCCCTACCAGGCACCCGCCATCGACCCCGGCTTCTTCACCCACCCCGACGACATGGCCGTCGCCATCAAGGGGGCGCGCATGGGATTCGAGATCCTCGAAGCCAAGGCCATGGCGCCCTATCGCGGCAAGCGCCTGCACCCCTTTGATGTGAACGACGACAAGGCCATGGAGGCCTTCCTGCGCGCCACCTGCGACACCGAGTACCACCCCGTGGGTACCTGCAAGATGGGGCCCGACACCGACCCCATGGCGGTGGTGGATGCGCAGTTGCGGGTCAATGGCGTGCAGAACCTGCGCGTGGTCGACGCCTCCATCATGCCGGCGCTGACCACTGGCAACACCAACGCGCCAACCATGGTGATCGGTGAAAAAGCCGCTGACCTGATCCGATCTGGCGCTTGAAGGCCGGGCGCCCCGAACCGTGTAGGCTTGCACCATGAACACCATCCGACTGAACCCCCTCGACACCGCGTGGATCTTTACCGAGACGCGCGCTACGCCCAACCATGTCGGCGGCCTGCTGCAATTCCGGCTGCCTGCGGACGCGCCGAAGGACTTCATGCGCCAGATGATGGCGGAGTTCCGCAACCACCGCACGTTCACGCCTCCCTGGAACCGGCGGCTGAAGTACGCCTTCAACAAGAACCCTGCGCCGGTCTGGATCGAGGACGACGACATCGACCTCGAATACCACGTGCGCCACGCCGCGCTGCCCTGGCCGGGCGGCGAGCGCGAGCTGGGCGAACTGGTCGGGCGCCTGCAAAGCACCCCGCTGGACCTGATGCGTCCGCCCTGGGAATGCACCCTAATCGAGGGGCTGGAAGGGAACCGCTTTGCGATGTTCATCAAGATGCACCACAGCCTGATCGACGGCATCAGCGGCATGAAGCTGCTGCAGCGCGCCATGTCGACCGACCGCAAACGCAGTCTGGACTTGCCGCCGTTCTGGGCCAGTGGCACCGCGCCGGCTTCGCGAGCCGGCAAGGAGCCGGCCCCCGCGCCGACCATGGCCAACGCGGCCGAGGCGGCGGTGGCGGCGCTCAGCGGACAGGCGCGCTCGCTGCCGCAACTGGTCGCCGCCTTTGGCAAGATGCTCAAGCGCGTGGGAGACCATGGCGACGGCATGGTGCTGCCTTTCGTGGATTCGCCGCTGTCGGTGCTCAACGGGCGGGTGCGCGAGAAGCGGCGCTTCGCCACCCAGCACTTCACCATGGAGCGCCTGCGCACGCTGGCCGCCGCCGCCGGGGGCACGCTCAACGACGTGGTGCTGGCGATCTGCGGCGGCGCGCTGCGCCGCTTCCTGGCCGAGCGCGACACCTTGCCCGAGGCGTCGCTGACGGCGGGCATCCCGGTGTCGGTGCGACCCGCCGATGACGAGGGCACGGGCAACGCCATCACCTTCATCATCGCCACGCTGGGCACCGATATCGCCGACCCGGCCGAGCGTTTCCAGGCCATCCGGCGTTCGGTGCGCCATGCCAAGGAGCATGTGCAAAGCCTGCCCCGCCAGGCGATGGAGCAGTACACCATGCTGCTGATGGCGCCGACCCTGATCACGCTGCTGACCGGCGTAGGCGGTCGCACGCGGCCGATGTTCAACATCACGATCTCCAATGTGCCCGGCCCGGAGAAGCCGCTGTATTTCCGTGGCGCCGAATTGCTGGCCACCTACCCGGCCTCCATCGTCACCCACGGGCAGGCGGTGAACATCACCTGCCAGAGCTACGCCGGCATGATGAATTTCGGCTACACCGGATGCCACACCTCGGTGCCTCGCCTGCAACGCCTGGCGGTGTACACGGCGGATGCGCTGGCGGAGCTGGAAGCCGCCTTCCTGCCCGCACCCAAGCGCATCGCGGCGCCGGCAAAGCGCAAGCCTGCGAGCCAAGGCACCAGCAAGACCTCCGGAAAAGCCTCCGGCAAGGCCCCAGTCGCGCGCAAGGCAAAGGCCGCCCCGGCCAAGGCCAAGACGTCCTGACCCGTGCCGGCGGCTCGATGCCGCGGTACGGCGCCGGCCTGATTGCCGCGGTCAGGTCGACGTGTTCTGCCGCGATGCCCCCGCATCCGGTCAGGCCATGTCCGCTGCGCCGGCAGGGCTTCACGGGTCCCGGCACCATGGCGACTCCTTTCGGCTACCCGCAAGAGCTTTGCCATGCTGACACGACGCACTCTGATCACAGCCCCCTTGGCCTGGCCGGCACTGCAGGCATGGGCCGCGACGCCGCAGGCCGAAGCCGTCTTGCGCACGGGCGGGGTGGTGGCGGCATTCCGGCACGCGCTGGCGCCGGGCACCTTCGATCCGCCCGGGTTCAGGCTGGGCGACTGCGGCACCCAGCGCAACCTCAATGACGAGGGACGCGGCCAGGCGCGGCGGATGGGCGAATGGTTTGCATCCCGCGCGCTGCAAGCTTCGCGGGTGCGCTCGAGTCCGTGGTGCCGATGCATGGAGACCGCCACTCTGGCCTTTGGGCGGGCGCAGGCGTGGGACGCGCTGGCATCGCCGCGCGGCGTCTCGGAGACCACAGGCGCCGCGAACCTGAAAACCTTGCGCCAAGCACTGACCGAGGCCTCGGCGCGACGCGGCGTGTTCGAGGTCTGGGTCACGCACATGTTCGTGTTGAACGACCTGGTCGGCGTCAACACGGCCTCGGGCGAGGGCCTGATCCTGCAGGCCGATGCCAGCGGCGCGCCGCGCGTGCTGGAGCGGCTGGCGGCGCCGATCTAGGCCAAATTAAATCTTTTATTGGTTCTTCCCATCGCCGGATGGTCACTTCCTGCTATCGAATCAGGAATATTCAGAACGTTACGCGGGTGGCTCGATGCTGCGGTACTGCGCTGACGGGAACTTGCAGATCGGGCAGGTGCCGGCAGGGATGACATTCACGGTGGAGCCGCAGATCTGGCAGATGAAGTAGCGCCCGGTCTTCTCGTCGATGGTGCGAGCCACCTTCTCGAAAAACGTGGGCGCCCAGCGCAGGATCTGCTTGATCTTGTCACGGTGCTGCTGCTCCGATGACCAGGCGTACTTCACGGCGTTCATCGCATCGTCCTGGCCTTCGGGCTTGAGCTGCTCCAGCAGCTTCGGATAGAACGATTCGATCGAGTGCATCTCGCCCTCGGCCGCACGCAACAGGTTGTCGCGCGTGCTGCCGGCCTGAATCGTGGGTTTGGGCAGGGGTGCCAGCTCGCCTTTCAGCTGCGTGAGGATCTTGCCGAAGTTGGCCGCATGGACCTGCTCGGATGCCGAAAACGCGGTGAACAGGTAGGCAATGCCCTTGTAGCCTTCCTGCGCGGCGCGCTGACTGAAGGCGTTGTAGTGCAGATAGACGCTGGTTTCGGTCTCGCGTGCGGCCTGCATGGCCGCGATGGTGGCCGGGTAGGGCGCGGCACCCGCGGACAGCCAGGCGGGCAGGGCGGCCCAGCCGGCGGTGGCCTGCAGCAGGCGGCGCCTGCGCAAGGGCGGTGAATCTTGTGCGCCAATCAGCGCGGTAAAGAGCGGTCGGCGGGTCGTCATGGGAACCTCCTTCGCGTCAATGCCTGCATTGAACGCCTCGCTGTGGCGGCGGGTTGTGATCTGGATCAAGAGGTCTGATTCCGTGCACGGCGGAGAGGTGGCATCTCGCACCGCTATAGTGCTTGCATGCATTCCCAACGCCAGCACCAACGTTCCGATCTCGTGCGCATCGCCACCCACGTCATGGCCGAGCGCGGCCTGGAGCCGGAGTTCTCTCGCCGGGTCGAGCAGCAACTGGCCGCCATCACCGGGCCCGGCCGCGACGACGGGCCGGACGTGCACGACCTGACCCACCTGCTGTGGTGCTCCATCGACAACGACGACTCGCTCGACCTGGACCAGCTCACGGTCTGCGAGCCGCTGCCCTCGGGCGCCATCCGCCTGTGGGTGGCCATCGCCGATGTCGATGCGCTGGTGAAGAAGGACACGCCGATCGATGCCCACGCCCTGCTCAACACCACCTCGGTCTACACCTCGGCGCGCATTTTCCCGATGCTGCCCGATCGGCTGTGCACCGACCTGACCTCGCTGAACCCCGCCCAGGACCGGCTGGCCCTGGTGACCGAGATGGTGTTCAACGCCGACGCCTCGCTGGCGGGCTCCACCGTGTACCGCGCACGGGTGCACAACCGGGCCAAGCTGGCCTACGACGCGGTGAGTGCCTGGATCGACGGCGAAGCTGACCTGCCCGATGCCGCCGCCGCGGTGCCCGGCATGGAGGCCCAGCTGCGCGCCCAGGACGCCCTGGCCCAGCAGCTGCGCGCACGCCGCCATGCCCTGGGCTCGCTGGACCTGGAGACCTTCCAGCCGCGGGCGCTGTTCAAGGGTGAGCAAGTCGTGGACATCCGCCAGCAGGTGCAGAACCGCGCGCGCCAGCTGATCGAGGAGGTGATGATTGCCACCAACGGCTGCACCGCGCGCTACCTGGCCTCACAGGGCGGCGCCTCGCTGCGGCGGGTGGTGCGCTCGCCCGAGCGCTGGCTGCGCATCGTGGGGGTGGCCAAGGACTACGGCGAGGTCCTGCCGGACGAGCCGGACTCGAAGGCGCTGGAGGCCTTTCTGGCGAAGCAGCACCGGATCGACCCGCTGCGTTTTCCCGACCTGTCGCTGGTCATCGTCAAGCTCATGGGCCGTGGCGAGTACGTGGTCGAGGTGCCCGGCGGCGCGCCCATCGGCCATTTCGGTCTGGCGGTGCGCGACTACACCCACTCCACCGCGCCCAATCGCCGTTTCCCTGACCTGATCACCTTGCGCCTGCTCAAGGCCGCGCTGGCGGATGAGCCGCAGCCCTATTCGAACGCCGAACTGGGCGAGCTGGCCCAGCATTGCACCCGCCAGGAAGATGCCGCACAGAAGGTGGAGCGCCAGCTGCGCAAGTCCGAGGCCGCGTTGCTGCTGGAGTCGCGCGTGGGCGAGCGCTTCGATGCGCTGGTCACCGGCGCCGGCCCCGAGGGCACCTGGGTGCGCATTCTCACGCCCCCGGCCGAAGGCAAGCTGGTGGGAGGGCACAGCGGCCTGCGGGTGGGCGATGCGCTGAGGGTGAAGCTGGTGTCCACCCATGTGGAGCACGGCTTCATCGATTTTGTGCGGCTCGACTGAGCTTTTGCCGCGCTGCATCGGAAACAAGGGCCATTTCGGCCCTTTCCCAGCGTCAGCGGGTCGTCGTCAGCTATGCAATCAGGAGCGTCCCTGGCGCCTCACGCGCAAGCGTTGAAGCTGTCGCCCAGCGCGCTGACGAGCCGGTCGATGTCGGCCTTCTCGCAGACGAAGGGCGGCGCGAGCTGAATGGTGTCGCCGCCGTAGCGCACATAGAAGCCCTTCTTCAGCATGTCCATGGCGATCAGGTAGGGGCGCTTGGCTGGCTCGCCGGGCAGGGCCTCGACGGTAAAACCTGCGGCCAGGCCGTAGTTGCGGATGTCGGTGACGTGCTTCGCACCTTTCAGGCTGTGCACCGCTGCTTCGAAGTGCGGCGCCAGGGCGCGCACGCGGCCCACGGCGTCTTCCTTCTCCAGCAGGTCCAGCGTGGCCAGGCCGGCGGCGCAGGCCACCGGGTGCGCCGAGTAGGTATAGCCGTGCGGAAACTCAAGCATGTAGTCGGGGCCGCCGGCGGCCATGAAGGTGTCGTAGATCTCCTGCTTGGCGATCACTGCGCCCAGCGGCTGCACGCCGTTGGTCACCTGCTTGGCGATGTTCAGGATGTCGGGCGTCACGCCGAAAGCCTCCGAGCCGGTCCACGCACCCGCGCGGCCAAAGCCGGTGATGACCTCGTCGAAGATCAGCAGGATGTTGTTCTGGGTGCAGATCTCGCGCAGGCGCTGCAGGTAGCCCACCGGCGGGATCACCACCCCGGCCGAGCCGGAGAACGGCTCCACGATCACGGCAGCGATGTTGGAGGCGTCGTGCAGCGCGATCAAGTTCAGCAGCTCGTCGGCCAGCTCCGCGCCCTGCGTCGGCATGCCGCGCGAGAAGGCGTTCTTCTTGAGCTGCGTGTGGGGCAGGTGGTCGGCCTCGACCGACTGGCCGAAGTGCTTGCGGTTGCCCACCATGCCGCCGACCGAGATGCCGCCGAAGTTCACGCCGTGGTAACCCTTCTCGCGACCGATCAGGCGTGTCTTGCTCGCCTGTCCCTTGGTGCGCCAGTAGGCGCGCGCCATCTTCAGCGCGGTGTCGGCCGCTTCCGATCCGGAGCCGGTGAAGAACACGCGGTTCAGCCCCTCGGGCATGAAGCCGACGATGCGGTTGGCCAGCTCGAACGACAGCGGATGGCCGAACTGAAAGGCCGGTGAGTAGTCGAGTTGTGCCGCCTGGCGGCCCACCGCCTCGGCGATCTCGGTGCGGCCGTGGCCCAAGCCGCAGCACCACAGGCCCGAGAGGCCGTCAAAGATCTCGCGCCCGTGGGCGTCACGGTAGTAGCAGCCCTTGGCACTGGTCATGAGCCTGGGGTTCGCCTTGAAGTCGCGGTTGCCGGTGAAGGGCATCCAGTGCGCGGCCAGCCAGTCGGCGTCCGTGCGCGGGGCGGGGGTGTTCAGGCGTTGTGCATCGGTCATGTCCATGGGGGCCTCGTCATCGGTGGTTGCGGCAGCAAGCCATGCCCGGCCAGCGCGGCCGGGTGTGAAGGTGCATTGTTGACGCCGGCATTACTCCCGTAGATACTCATTTATCCATGTTCAGTTGACAATCTATGCAAGTAAAGAAGCGCGCCGTGCTCGGCCAGATCAGCGACATGGACCTGCGCCTGCTGCGCGTGTTCCGCAGCGTGGTGGAGTGCGGCGGCATGGCGGCCGCCGAGCTGGAGCTCAACATTGCCACCAGCACCATCAGCCGCCACATCAAGGACCTGGAAACCCGCCTGGGCCTGACCCTGTGCCGGCGCGGGCGCAGCGGCTTTGCGCTCACGCCCGAGGGCGAGCGCATCCATGCCGAGACGCTGCGCCTGCTGGCCGCCACCGACGGCTTTCGCGCCAGCGTGGACGACATCCACCAGCGCATGGGTGGCGAGCTGCACCTGGCCGTGTTCGACAAGACCGCCAGCAACCCCGAGGCGCGCATCGCGCAGGCGGTGGCGCTGTTCCGCGCGCAGGCCCCCGAGGTGGCGCTGAACCTGCACGTGGGCTCGCTGAACCTGATCGAGCGCGGCGTGATGGACGGGCAGTTCCAGCTCGGCATCATCCCCGAGCACCGCCGCTCCGACAGCCTGGCCTACGACGAGCTGTTCGGTGAAACCATGCTGCTGTACTGCGGCGCCGCACACCCGCTGTTCGAGGCCGGCGCCACCGACCTGACCTGGGAGCGCCTGCGCAGCCACGACTTCGCCGGGCTGGGCTACCACTCGCCCAACATGGAGATCGCCCACCGCGAGCGCCTGCGCCGCGACGCCACCGGCTTCGACCAGGAGTCGGTCGCCACGCTGATCCTCAGCGGCCGTTTCCTCGGCTTCCTGCCCGACCACTACGCCGAAGCCTTCGTGCGCGCCGGGCAGATGCGCGCGGTGCAGCCGGAGCTGTTTCGCTACGCCTGCCGCTTCTCCGGCATCACCCGCCGCTCGCCCGCACCCTCCCGGGTGACGCAGCTGCTGCGCGACTGTCTGGTGTTGGCGCACATAAACCATCCGGCGCCTGAGCCTTGTCCAATTCAGGTTTGATCTCGAACAGTGGATTGAGTAGCCGTTTTCAAGTCTGCGCGACGTGTTGGGGAGTTGGCAGTGCATTCGGGCTGCTTGGCTTCGATATTTTTTTAATCGGCTATGTCCGGCACGTGCGCCGCCCGGCCCCTTATTTCTGCAAGTGGTGTCGATCTGATTCAGGCCCACTCGCGACACAGCAACGGTGTCAGTTTTCCCTAAGCCAAGTTGCGCGCCTTGGCGGCTTGCAGGTCGGTGTACTGACGAGCCTGAGTCTGTGATGAATCAATCCGCGCAAATCAGTGACGAAATGCATGAAGTGCACGACTGCAAGCCGTTGTGCAACAAGCGTGTGGATAGTGTGCATAACGGAAACCTCTCCAAAAGAGGCGGCGATACGCAACTAAAAAAAATCGCACTTGAAATCATCCCAATCGCAAATCCTCCGCAAACCCTCATCCAGCTTGTGTTTGCACCGGTGTTGTGCGGCATTCACCGGACAGTCGTGCGTTTTTTCGTCTGAAAGGGCCCATGGGCCTCAGCCCTGGATCAAGGTGAGGTCGTCCGGCCCCAACCAGCACCACTGGCCCGGCGCGAGCGTATCGGGCAGTTTGAGGCCGCCGATCCGGGAGCGGTGCAAGCCCTCCACCCGGTTGCCCACGGCGGCCAGCATGCGCTTGACCTGGTGGTACTTGCCTTCGGTCAGCGTCAGGCGCAGGTGATGGGTGTCGACGGCCTCGCAGGCCGCCACCTTCACGGCTCTGGGGTCGTCATCCAGCACCACGCCGGACAGCAGGCGTTGAACCTGAGAATCGTCGAGCGGGTGCTTCGTCATCACCTCATACACCTTGGGCACGTGGTGGCGCGGTGAACTCATGCGGTGGATGAACTTGCCGTCGTCGGTCAGCAGCAGCAGGCCCGTGGTGTCCTGGTCCAGGCGGCCCACCGCCTGCACCCCCTGCACCGGCCCCTTCTGGGGTCGCTGGCGCAGCGGCGCGGGCAACAGGGTGTAGATGCTCGGCCAGGTGGAAGGCTTCTGTGAACACTCGGTGCCCGCCGGCTTGTGCAGCAGGATGTAGGCCTTGTCGTGGTACGGCCAAGGCTTGCCCTGCACCGTGAACTGAAGGCCCTCGGGATCGAATTCCGCGGCGGAATCATCGCAGGCCTCACCGCCCACAGTCACGAATCCTTGCTGCACCAGCCCGGCACAGACGCGCCGCGTGCCAAACCCCTGGCTGTAAAGGATGTCCTGCAGCTGCACGGCGTTTCAGCAGAACATCAAAGCCAGCCAGGCCGGATCGTCGAGCACGTGCTGCACCACGAAGCCGCCGAACCGGTAGGTCCAAACTTCGAGATTGACGGTTAACTCAGCCCAGCGCATGACTCCGATTATCCATGGCGCGCCTTGAATCCCCCCGACGCCGGGTGCACAGCATGGTCAGGACAAGAACCCCCCCAAAAAGAACCGATGGTTCTTGTTGATTGGTGAATGATCGCCCACTTTCTGATTGGCCTCCTGAGCTTTTGAACAATCTCACGGGTCGCCCATCGCCCGTTATCCATGCAAACTTAGGTTCGGCGCATCCCCGATGGTGGATACGGCTGAGAGCCAAGGTGCTTGGTACCGGCTCAATTGATGTGACCCCGGCAGGGAAGGAAGTTGGGGAACACCAGCGAGACGCCTGACAGATTGAACGCAAAATCCAGCCATGGAAACCCATCACGATCGGATCGGGCTGCTGGATTTCGGCCGCGCCGCGCTGGGGCTGCTGCCTTCGGCCATCAGTTCGCTGTGGGCGACGCTGAAGGTCTACGCGCTGACACCGGACAGCCACCAGTCGATCGGTTCGATACTGGAATACCAGGCCGAGAACGTCCCCGACAAGGACTGCCTGCTGTTCGAAGGCCAGCGCTGGAGCTACCGCGACTTCAACGCCTGGGCCAACCGCATTGCACATGTATTGAAGACTCATGGGGTGGGCCCGGGCGACACGGTCGGGCTGTTGTTCGAGAACTGTCCGGAATTGCTGGCATGCGTGGCGGCGGTGGCCAAGCTCGGCGCGGTCGCCGGCATGCTCAACCCCAAGCAGCGCGGCGCGGTGCTGAGCCACAGCATGCGGACCATCCAACCGCGGCTGATGGTGATCGGGGACGGTTGCCTGCCAGCGCTGCATTCGGTGAGCCCGCCGCAGCCCGACAGCGTGCCCAGGCTGTGGGCCGGCATGGGGCCGGTGCCTCGGGGCCTGGTCGACCTGCCTGCCGCCTGCGCAGGCGCCAGCACCGCAAACCCGCCATCCACCGGCGGCGTTCGTGCCGGAGCGCCCTGCTATTTCATCTTCACCTCGGGCACCACGGGCCTGCCCAAGGCCTCCGTCATGACCCACCTGCGCTGGCTGCGCAGCGGCTATGGCATGGGGCAGGCGGCGATGCGGCTGCGCGCCGACGATGTTTTCTACTGCCCGCTGCCGTTCCATCACAACAACGCCCTGACGCTGTGCTGGAGCGCGGTGCTCACCAGCGGCGCGACGCTGGCCATGGCGCGCAAGTTCAGCGCCTCCGGATTCTGGCGTGACATCCGGGCCCATCGCGCCACCGCCTTTGTCTATATCGGCGAGCTGTGCCGCTATCTGCTCAACCAGCCGCCCGGTCAGCATGACCGCGACCACCGGGTGCGCGTGGTGATCGGCAATGGCCTGCGCCCGGAGATCTGGGACGCATTCCAGCAGCGGTTTGGCATCGAACACATCTGCGAGTTCTACGGCTCCAGCGAAGGCAACCTCGTCTTCATCAACGCCTTCGGGCTGCCGCGCACGGCGGGCTTCACGCCCTTGCCCTACGCCATCGTCGCCTTCGACACGGCCAACGAGCGGCCCGTGCGTGACGCCCGCGGCTTCATGCGCCGCGTGGCCGTCGGCGAGGCCGGGCTGCTGATCACGGAAGTCGACGCCGGCCATCCCTTCGATGGGTATACCGATGCCGAGGCGACCGAGGCCAAGCTGCTGCACGACGTGTTCAAAAAGGGCGATGTGTGGATCAACAGCGGGGATCTGGTGCGTTCCCAGGGCCTGCGCCACATCGCCTTTGTGGACCGTGTCGGCGACACGTTCCGCTGGAAAGGTGAGAACGTGGCCACCACCGAGGTCGAGCGCGCCATCGGCGCCGTCAAAGGGGTGGCGCAGGCCAGCGTGTATGGCGTTGCTGTCGCGCACAGCGACGGCCGCGCCGGCATGGCGGCGGTCGTGCTGCAACCCGGCGCCGCGTTCGACGGCCGGGCCATGGCGCAGCATCTGGGCCGGGCGCTGCCGGTCTACTCGGTGCCGATTTTTGTTCGCATCATCAAGGCCCAGGAGACCACTGGCACCTTCAAGCTGCGCAAGGTCGAGCTCAAGCAGCAGGGTTTCGACCCGGCGTTCATCGATGAGCCGCTGTTTGTCCTGCTGGATCGGGACCACGGCTACCAGCCCTTGACCCGCGCTATCCACCGCCGGATTCTGGCGGGCACGGTGCGCTGGTGACCGGGCCCGGGCGCAGCCTTTACGATCCGTCCTCTGTTTCAACTGCAGGAATCGACATGGTCACGACGAAAAAAGCGACGGCCCCGACGGCCCCGATCCCGCGCCGCAAGGCCAGCACCCCGGCGCCGGTGAAGCCGACAACCCAGTCGGCACCGGCAAGCGCCAAAGGCCCAGCGCCGAAACGGGCCCGACCGGCGCCCGAGGGGGTGCCGGCGGCGGTCGCCAAGGCCGCCAGGACGGCGAAACAGGTCACCCGCTTGATCCGCCAAAGCCCGGTGGGCCAGGCCGGCACCGCGGCCCAGGCGATGGTCCGGGCCGGCAAGTCCAGCCGCCTGGCGCAGGAAGTGCGCGACAAGGTGGTGGTGGTCACCGGCGCCAGCTCCGGCATCGGCGAGGACTGCGCGCTCAAGCTGGCTGCCGCCGGGGCGACCGTGATCCTGGCCGCGCGCACCCCCCAGAAGCTGGCCGAGACGGTGGCCCGGATCGAAGCACAAGGTGGCCACGCCTTTGCCTATGCCTGCGACATCGCCGACCTGGCCGACTGCGACCGGTTCTGCCAGACCGTGCTGGAGAACCATGGCCACGTCGACATCCTCATCAACAACGCCGGGCGCTCGATCCGCCGCTCGGTGAAACATTCCTTCGACCGCTTCCATGACTTCGAGCGCACCATGCAGCTCAATTTTTTTGGCGCGCTGCGGCTGATCTTCGGCTTTGCGCCCACCATGCTGGCGCGCAAGCAGGGGCACATCATCAACATCTCGTCCATCGGCGTGCTGGCCAGCCCGCCGCGCTTTTCGGCCTATGTGGCGTCCAAGGCGGCGCTGGATGCGTTCTCGTGGTGCGCTGCCTCCGAGTTCGCCGACAGCAACGTGCGCTTCACCACCGTCAACATGCCCCTGGTGCGCACGCCGATGATCGCGCCGACCAAACTCTACGACGCCTTCCCCGCGCTGTCGCCGGACGAGGCGGCCGAGCTGGTGATGAAGGCCGTCATCGAGAAGCCCAAGCGCGTGGCCACCGGCCTGGGCCTGGTGGGCGCCGTGGCGCAGGCCCTGACGCCGGGCATCAGCGAATTCGTGCTGAACCAGGCGTTCCGGCTGTTCCCTGATTCCCTGGCGGCGCAGGGCGTGGACAGTGATGGCGATGGTGCCGAGGCGCAGGGCCTCGCCGGCAATCCGGTGGAGCTGGCGCGCAAGCTGTTCTCGCAGGTGTTCAGCGGCATCCACTGGTGATCGAGAGGCCCGAAGCCGACGGCAAGACCGTGTGGCTCGCACGAGCCGCGTTCGGTGCCATCCTGGGTCTGGCCGCCTTTCTGCGGCTGTGGCACCTGGACCAGAACGGTTACGGCCGCCAGTACTACGCGGCCGGTGTGCGCAGCATGATGGACAGCGCGCACGCCTTTTTCTACAACGCGTTCGATCCGGCGGCCTTCCTGTCGATTGACAAGCCGCCGGTGGCGCTGTGGATGCAGGTGCTCAGCGCGCGGCTCCTTGGCTTCAGCGCCTTCAGCGTGATGCTCACCCAGGTGGTGCTGGGCGTGCTGTCGGTCTGGCTGATTCACCGGCTGGTGGCCCGCCCGTTCGGCCGGGCGGCGGCGTTGGTGGCGGCGCTGTGTCTGGCGCTCACGCCGATCAGCGTGGCCGTGGACCGGTCGAACAACACCGAAAGCGCCCTGACCCTGGTGCTGCTGCTGGCGGCCTGGGCCTTGTTGCGGGCCACCGAGGCGGCCAGCGGACGCCTGCTGGTGCTGGCGATGGCGCTGATCGGCGTCGGCTTCAACGTCAAAATGGCCGCGGCCCTGATCCTGGCGCCGACCTTCTTCCTGGTCTATTTTCTGGGCGCTTCGGGCCTGACCGTGGGCTGCCGCCTGGTTCACCTGGCCACATCCTGCCTGGTGATGGTGGCTGTGTCGCTGTCGTGGATGACCTTCTACGACCTCACGCCGGTCGATCAGCGCCCCTATGCCGGGAGCACCCAGCACAACTCGATGACCGAGCTGATGCTGGTGCACAACGGCCTGAGCCGTTTCATGCCACGGGCACCCCAACCCCTGGCCGGCCCAGCCGGCCTGAACGACGACGGATTCATCACGGCGGCCGACCTCGGACTGCCTGATGTGTCCGCAGTGAAGCCGCAGCGGCGTGCTGCCCCGTTGTGGGATCAGTCAGCGACCGGGCCGCTGCGGCTGGTTTCCCCCTTTCATGCGGCGCAGATGGGGTGGTGGCTGCCCTGGGCCGTTGCAGCCGTCGTGCTGGGCGCGGCGGGCTGGCGCCGGGGCGCTGCGCTGACGCCAGCGCAATCCAGCCTCCTGGTGTGGGGCGGCTGGGTGCTGAGCTATGGCGCCGTCTTCAGCTTTGCCAGCGGCGTCTTTCACACCTACTACTTGCATGTCATGGGCCCGCCGCTGGGCGCGCTCGCCGGCATCGGCTGGGCGGCGCTGCGGCGCCCGCGCGAGGGCGGGTGGCGCCACGGCCTGTCCGTGACACTGCTGGTGACGGCCGCCTGGCTGTTTTATATCGAGCGGGGCACGCTGGATGGCGGGCCCACCTGGCACACGGCCTTGTTTGCCCTGTCGATGATCGGGCTGCTGGCCGCCGCCGTGGGTACCATGGTGCTGTCGCCGCGCTTGCGGGGTGGTCCGCTTGGCACGGCGCTGGCCACGACGGGCCTTGTCGCCAGCCTGCTGCTGCCCACGGCCTGGGCGCTGAGCACGGTGCTGGTTCGCCCCAATGTGGCCGCGCCTTTTGCGAGCATCGGCGCGCTCTTCGATCGCAAGCCGGTCGATCCCGACGCCGAACCGGCGCGCCGTGCGGCGCGGGAGCAGTTTCGGCGGCTGGTCGGCTTCCTGAAGGCCAATCGCACAGACGAGCGTTTTCTTGTGGCGGTGCCCAACGCCACGCAGTCCGCGCCGATCATCGTGCACACCGGCGAGTCCGTGATGACGTTGGGCGGCTACCTGGGCACGGATCCGATTCTCACGCCTGCCGATCTGGAGCGAAGGGTGAAGGCCGGCGACGTCCGCTTTGTCGTCCTGGGCGGCCCGTCTCTGGTGGCACTGGAAAACACGGCCTCCGAACGCGCGCTGGCTCAGTGGGTCCGCGCGCAGGGCGTGCCGGTGCCGCAGGAGCTCTGGCGTTCACGCGCGGGGGTGCTGCTTTCCGACGATCCGGCGCTCAGCGCCAGCCCCACCGCAGCGCAGCTCTACGACCTGCGGCCCCCGCCCGAGGGCGTGCCGTATCGGCGCGCGGGCCGCAACCCGGCAGCCCGTTCGGAGCCCGCCGACCCCTTTCCTTCCGGATTTTGATGATTTTCGACATCATCCCAGCGCCGGATGGTCATATTCAGCTATTAAGTCTATAGCGATCCAGGCGCAGTCCCGCGCGTGGCAGACACCCACGGCACCGCTCGCTAAGATGCACTGGCGCGTCCATCGGGGCGTGCGGACTTCGTACCGGAGAACACATTGACCGAATTCCTTATCGGGGCCGTCGCCGTCTTGGCGGTGCTCGGGTTGTTCCAGATCTTTTTCCTGCGCGGGCCGGACCTGCGCGCCTTTGACGGGCCCGTGGGCCAGCGGCACGGCGTGGACCGGCCGCCCAGTGCCGAGCATGGGGCGCTGGTGAGTTCGCTGGGTGGTATTTCCGTGGCATTGAAAAGTGTGCCGCGCCGCCAGCACCTGGCCTGGCTGCGCCGGTACATGGACACCGCGTTTCCGCTGGAAGATCCCTCGGTACGGATCATCCCGGCCGACGCCGGCGGCGTACCGGCCGAGTGGGTCCTGGCGCCGAATGCCGACCCCGAGCGCCGTTTGCTGTACATCCACGGCGGCGCCTGGACCATGGGCAGCCCGACCAGTCACCGGCGCCTGACCGCCAAGTTTTCGGAGGTGGCCGACGCCGCCGTGCTGGCGATCGACTACCGCCTGATGCCCGAGCACCCGCGCATGGCCGGCATCGAAGATTGCCGCACCGCCTGGCGCTGGATGACGGACCACGGGCCCGAAGGCGCAGCGCCAGCCCGGGCGATGTTTGTGGCGGGCGACTCGGCCGGCGGCAACCTCACGCTGTCGCTGATCGCCTGGTTGCGCGACCAGGGCCTGCGTGCCCCCGATGCGGCGGTGGCGCTGTCGCCGGCGACCGACGCCACCCTGGGCAGCCCGAGCCTGAAGGGCAATCTCGAAACCGATCCGATGCTGGGCCCCCTGTTCAAGGCGTTGGCCAGGATTCCCCGCACGATGCTGCTGTGGGGCGGCTGGGCCCAAAGCCGCCGGCGGCCCTGCCATCCGGTGGTGTCCCCTGTCTTTGGCGACCTGTCCGGCCTGCCGCCGGTGCTGGTGCAGGCCAGCGAGGCCGAGATGCTGTTCGATGACGCACGCCGCTACGTCAACAAGGCCGTCGCCGCCGGCTCCCCCGCCACCCTGCAGACCTGGCCCCACATGGTCCACGTCTGGCAGCTGTTTCACCCCGATCTGCCCGAGGGGCAGGAAGCGCTCCGAGAGATTGGCGCCTTCTTGCGGGCGAGGCCGTAGCTCCGCCGGCCCTTCAGCTGTCCGCAGCCCCGGCGTCGACGTTCAAGCGCTGGGCCGCAAATCTTGCGCTTGGGTGACCATGGCGCGGACCCTACAATTTGATGCAAAACCCGCCCGGCGCCGGCTCGTGCTTCGGCCCGGCGCAACGTCCAGAATAAACCAGGGAACGACAGGGATGGGAATCTACCGGTGTAACCAGTGCGGCTTCGTTTCAGAAGATGCTGTCAGTGCGGTGGGCGCCAGGGTGCCCTGTGGCAAGTGCGGCACCGCCAGCACGGTCTACGGGACAGTGTTTTACGTCGAGAAGCTGGTGGAGCGCTATTTCGCGGCGCTGCGCGAGGTGGCCGCCCTCAAAGAAGCGGAGACGCCCACCGATGCCGCAACGACACCCACCACAGCAGCCAGTCCGGGGCCACTGACCGGCGATGCCTTCAATACCGATGCGCTGGCGACGGCTGCCCAGCACCAGCCGCTCCAAGCTTGGCTGGCGACCCGCCAGATTCAGGCCAGTTTTGACTTCAGAGCCGTCGATACCACCGGCTTTTTTGACGAGGCGGCCAAGGCCATTGGTGATGGGTACGAGCTGTTCGCGGAGCTGATCGAGCGCGTGCGTTCGGCTTACCGCAAGAGTTTTTCCGCGTTGAACCTGGAGCTCGGGGGGTTGAGCCAGAAGGACGCTCAGGCGGTGAACAACCTATGCCGCAAGCTCCACAGCTACACGTTCTTTTCGCGTTACGTCTATCAGAAGCCGGAAAAGATCGTGCGTCTCAACCTGCAGCAGGCGCCCGCCGTACGCCTGTTTTTCGAAGGCGGCTGGCTGGAGTGGTATGCCTTCATCGAGCTGCTGACGCTGGTGCAGGGCCGCGGCCGGGGATTTTCCTGCGCGCGGGGTGTCCAGGTGACGTTCCCCAACGAAGACCTCCACGAGCTGGATGTGGTCTTCCTGCCGGACGGCCAGCCGCCGATCTGCATCGAGTGCAAATCGGGCGAGTTCCGTCGGGACATCGAAAAGTACCTGCGGCTCAAGCGCCGGCTGGGCATCGAACGGGGCCGTTTCATCGTCTGTGCCACCGATTTGACCGATGCGCAGGCGGCCGGGCTCAACAGCATGTACGACCTCACCTTCGTCAGTCTGGGCTCGCTGAAGACCCATCTGCAGACGCTTCTTTGAGACGGCCGCCCGGCTGTCAGGTCCGGGCAATCCTGGGGTCTATGATGGCAGTGAAGGGCGCCGATTGACGGCGCCCAAACAGGGAATCCTGCCATGACCCAGCCTGCTGCCACCCCCCGCATTCCCGCCACGCTCATCCCCGGTGACGGGATCGGCGAAGAGATCGTCGACGCCACCCTGGCCGCGCTCGATGCGCTGCAGGCGCCGTTCGACTGGGACCGCCAGATCGCCGGCCTCGGCGGCGTCAAGGCCTCCGGCGACCCGCTGCCGCCGGCCACGCTGGAGAGCATCCGGCGCACGCGCCTGGCGCTGAAGGGCCCGCTGGAGACGCCCTCGGGCGGGGGCTACCGTTCGTCCAACGTGCGCCTGCGCGAGGAGTTCCAGCTCTACGCCAACCTGCGCCCGGCGCGCACGATCATTCCCGGCGGTCGCTTTGACAAGGTCGATCTGGTCGTGGTGCGCGAGAACCTCGAAGGCCTGTACATCGGCCACGAGCACTACGTGAAGATCGATGACGACCCGCATGCCGTGGCCATGGCCACCGGCATCAACACCCGCGCCGGCAGCCGCCGGCTGCTGGAGTTCGCCTTCGACCACGCCGTGCTGACCGGGCGCAAGAAGGTGACGATCGTGCACAAGGCCAACATCATGAAGGCGCTGACCGGCATCTTTCTGGAGACCGGGCTGGAGCTGTACGAGCGCAAGTACAAGGGCCAGTTCGAGCTCGACACCGTGATCATCGACGCCTGCGCGATGAAGCTGGTGCTCAACCCCTGGCAGTTCGACATGCTGGTCACGACCAACCTGTTCGGCGACATCCTGTCCGACCTGGTGGCCGGGCTGGTGGGCGGGCTGGGCATGGCGCCGGGCGCCAACATCGGTGCCGACGCGGCGATCTTCGAGGCCGTGCACGGCTCGGCGCCGGACATCGCCGGCAAGGGCATCGCGAACCCGATCGCGCTGATGCTGGCCGCCGCCATGATGCTGGACCACTGCAAGCTGACGCAGCAGGCCACCCGGTTGCGCACCGCGATCGACCAGACGCTCAACATCGACCAGGTGCGCACCGGCGACCTGGGCGGCAGCGCCAGCACGGCACAGTTCACGCAGGCCCTGGTGAGCCGCATCCGCAACGGGTGAGCCGGCGCGTCAGAACAGCGTCGTGATCTGCACCGAGTCGCGGTCGCGTTGCGTCTGCACCCGCGTGCCGCCGTTGCGAGCCAGGCGCAACATGCGGTCGTTTCCGGGCAGGATGTCGGCCACGAAGCCGCGCAGCCCGCGTCGTTTGGCATGGTTCGTCATGCACGCCTGCAGCGCACTGCCCAGGCCGCAGCCCTGCCACTCGGGGTGCACCATGAAGGCGGTCTCGCCCAGGTTGGTCGTCGGGTTGATGAAGTAGCACGCCTGCCCCACGATCTGCCCTTCCTCGCGGCTGCCCGTGGTGGCCACGAAAGCCACCTCGTTCTCGTAGTTGAGGTTGCACAGGCGCTGCACCTCGATGTCGGACAGCCCGCGCACCCCGCGAAAAAAGCGCGTGTACACGTCGGCCTCGCTCAGGTGGTGGAACAGCTCGCGAATGCCCTGCGCGTCGCTGGATTGCGCCGGGCGCAGCATCACGACACGCCCGTCCTTGAGCGTGATGGTCAGCTCCTCCTCGACCGGGTAGGCACGCAGGTTCTGCAGCGTCTGCTCGGGCGGCAGGTAGCCCAGTGCCTGCGCCTGCGCGAACAGCTCAGGGCGGAACTTCGGGTGCGCCAGTTCGATCAGCGCCGTGGCGCGCTGTCGGATCGACTTGCCGAACAGGTAGGCGATGCCGTACTCGGTGACCACGTAATGCACGTCGGTGCGCGCAATGGTGGCGGCTTCCCCCGCCAGCAGCGCCGCACGGATGCGCGAGGTCGCGCCGTCATCCGTGGTCGAGGTCATGCACAGGATCGGCTTGCCCCCGCGCGAGCGCGAGGCGCCGCTCAGGAACTCCTCCTGCACGCCGATGCCGCCATAGAACTCGCCGTCGAACTGGTCCACGCAGGCCTGGCCCGTCAGGTCGATGGCAAAGGCCTGGCCGATGGACACCATCTTGTGCTGCGCGGCGATGGTGGCCGGGTTGCAGACGACGTCGATCGGCTGGAACACGAAGAGCGGGTTGCGGTCGATCAGGTCGTACAGCGCGCGCGAGCCCAGCGCCATGCTGGTGACGATCTTGAACGGCTGGCTGGTCTTGCGCGCGCCGGTCAGGCAGCCGTGCTCCAGCAGCGGCAGGATCGCGTCGGACACCACCTCGGAATGGATGCCCAGATCCTTGCGGTCGGTGACGTACTGCAGCGCTTCGTGCGCCAGCTTGCCGAGACCGACCTGCAGCGTGGAGCCGTCCTCGATGATGCCGGCGATGTAGCGGGCGATGCGCTGCACCGCCTCCTCCTGGGCCGGTTCGCGGCCCAGCTCGGTCACCGGCACGTCCACCGGCACCAGGTGGTGAATGCGGCTGACATGCAGCGTGGAGTCGCCCATGCTGCGCGGCATGGCCGGGTTCACCTCGGCGATCACCAGCCGCGCCCGCGCCACGGCGGCGGGGATGATGTCCACCGAAACGCCCAGGCTCACGTAGCCGAATTCGTCGGGCAGGGAGACCTGGATCAGCGCCACATCCACCCGGATGCGCCCGCGCTCGATCATCTCTGGCACGCGGGCGGCCGACATCGGCACGTACTCCACCAGGCCCTGCTTCACGGCGCCGCGCATGTCGGTGCCGACAAAGAAGACGCGGTGCCGAAAGCGCGTCGTGATGTGATCTTCCGCGTTGCGCTCGAAGGCGTTGATCGTGAAGAAGTGCAGCAGCTCCAGGTCGGCCGGCACCACCGGCAAGGCGTCCAGCGCCTTCAGCAGGGTCTGCGGCGCGGCGCAACCGGTGCCGACGAAGACGTGGTCGCCGTTGCGGATGTCGGCCAGCGCGGCGTCAGGCTTGCGGACCTGGGCGGCAAAGGGCTCCAGGGCCTTGAATTTTTTCGGGGTTCTCTTGGAAAACATGGCTTGCGTTGCCGCCGGGTCGTGGGTTCCACGGAACCCGCATCATCGGCGACGCAGGCGCACTTGCGCAAGCGCTGCGGCGCGCTCAGGCCACGCGGCGCACCGGCGCCGGCGCGTCGCTTGCGCCCATGGCGCGCCCGCGCTGCTTCTTCAGGCGGATGATGCAGTCTTCCAGCGTCTGCCCGATGATGGTCTGGTCGCGGATCATGGCGATCTTGGGCCAAGTGGCGCGCTCGCCGGCGCGCACCCATTGCTGGAACTCTTCTTTCGACAGGTCGCCGAGCACACGCTGGTAGTCGCGCAGGCGCACCGGCGGGTGGATGGTGACGTCGCCGTAGTACTGCTGCTCGACCACCGCGATCGCGCCTTCGAGCAGCGTCTTGACGATGCCGCGGTCGATGCCGTAGGAGGCCAGCTGCATCAGCTGCTTGCTGCGGTACTTGACCTCACCCTTGACCATGTCGGTGAGGAACAGGCGCCAGCCCTCCTTGCGGGTCTGGTTGGAAATGAAGGGCAGCACATGCGGGTTGGTCTGGCTGACGATGCGGTGGTTCACGTTGTACAGCTCGCCCAGTCGCTGCGCCGGCAGATCGCTCTCGATCGCGCCGTCGACCCAGCGGATCGATGCCATGTACGGCTTCTCGTGCCCCAGGCGGTCCTTGGTCATCAGCTTCACGGGCGGGAACAGGCCCGGCACCGAACACGAGGCCAGCACCGCGCTCCAGACCAGCAGGTGCGGGGTGGTGAGGTAGTTCAACAGCCGGGAATGCTGGTTCTTGTCCACCGGCGAGACGGTGATGTTGATGATGCGCTTGGTGCGCTTGAAGGCTTCTTCGAAGGTGGTTTCACCGAGGCTCTCGCGAAGGAAACGCTCCAGCTCGCGGATGTCCATGATCGACTTCTGGCGCAGCATCTCGCTGGGCTTCAGGCGACGCCAGACGTGCAGGTCCATGTCCTCGCCGCGGATCAGCGCGTCGAGTTCGCTGTCCTTGTGCGTGCCCAGGAACGCGGCGACCACCGACCCGGCGCTGGAGCCCGAGATCACGCGCGGCAGCAGGTTCTGCTCGCGCAGGGCCTTGACCACGCCGAAGTGGAACATGCCCATGTTCGCGCCGCCGCTGAGCATCAGCGCCGAGCGGCCAAAGCTCTGCCCGGTATGGCGGAAAAACATCAGCTTCTGGGCATAGGGCAGTTCGGGGATGTCGTGGTCGCACAGGTGGTTCAGCAGCGAGGTGACCTCGGAGATGTAGTCGTCGATCAGCAGCTTGGTGCCGACGTGCGAGTGCTTGTAGAGCTCGGGATTGGCCAGGTTGCCCAGGTTGCGGTGCAAGCCCTCGCGCAGGCTGAAGATCAGCTGCGGCCAGTCGCCGGCCTTGCGCCAGGCGCGCAGATTGATCAGGCGCTGCTGGATCAGCTTGTGCTGGTAATTGCGAGAGACCGGGTTGTTCTTCCAGCCGTCCAGGCCTTCCAGCGTGTCCAGCACCATCGACTGTGCACGCCAGGTGCTGTAGTCGGTCGCCTGATCGACCAGTTTCTGCTGTGCGACGGTTTTCCTGGATTTCATGGGTCTCCTGCCTGTGTTCTGCGCGCTGCGCTCCCGCTGGCGCCTTGCGCGATCCAGACATTCTCTACCCGTGTGGCCGGGGGGGCTGTCACCTGGAGAACTATTAGAGGAACCGCTCTTGCAAGAAGCGGGGGCGCCTTGCCGGTCCTGACGGGCATGCGGTCCCTGATTTCAATGTTTTTCGGCCATTTCCCAGCGTCGGGTGGTCCTTATGTGCTATGGACTTGATACCGACCCGGTCGCCATTACAGGGAGATAGACCTGGCAGAACTCGGAGGGCATGCGCCGTGCCCGTCCGCTGGAGAGTTCGATACAGACCAGCTCCCAGCGCCCGCGCAGGACGGTGGCCTGGTCATGGTCGCGAATCAGCTGAAAGCGCCGCTCCATGGTCAGCTTGCCATCGCTGGCGGTGAGCCAGGTGGCCAGGGTCAGCGCCTCGCCGAGCTGCGTGGGCAGCAGGTAGTCGTATTCGCCGCGGCGGATAGCCATGGCACGGTCCAGCCGCTGGTAGTCCTGCAGGCTCAGGCCCAGGGCCTCGGAATGCGCCCAGCCGGTTTTCTCGCACCACTGCACATACACCGCATTGTTGGTGTGGTTCAGGCCGTCGATGTCTTCGGGCCGCGGCATGGCCGGCCGGGTGAAGGGATTTGCGTAGTCCCAGTTCATCAAAAAGGGGCCGCGTCAGGGCAGGTCGATGTTCTGCATCACGCAAGGCGGCGTGCCGGGCATGTATCCATGCGTCCACTGGTGCTGCCCGATCGAGCGGACCCGGCCGGTGCCTGCATCGAAGTTCACATCGAAGTACTGCTGCACGTTCTGGCTCTGACAGTACAGCCAGGACCAGGTCAGCGTGTCGGTGCGCCGATAGGGCATTGAGGGCACGCTGGACGGACCCAGCAGGCGCAGCACCTGGTCCTGGGTCATGCCGGCCTGGATGAGGCCGAAGAAGCCTTCGTTCAGCACACCGACGATGCGCTGGAGCTTGCCGTCGGGTGCGACAAAGACCATGAAAGTCTGGGTGCCGCCCGGGCCGGTCGCAAAGGCCAGCTGCTGGCTGCCGTCGGCGTTCTTCCAGGTCATCGCGGGCTGGCCCATGGTGGCCACCACCTCCGGCAGTGTCGATGCGCCGGGCGTGAGCGCGCTGCTGCTGTATCCCGCGCAGGCCGACAGAAACAGGGCGCTGATCCCTGCAAGTCCGAGTCGCCGTATTGAAACCGCACGGTTCATTTCATCTCCTGGCCGGGTCGTCCCTCCGGCATGGCGTTGATTCTTGCACAGGCGCATCGGGCCCGAAAACTTGCCCGTGGACGAAAACCCTTCAGGCGCGCTTCAGCTTGCGGGACGAAGATGGCCGCATTGACATCGATTCACCTCACCCCGAAAGGCTCCTTCATGACACCGTCCTTGCGCGCCATCGTCCTGCCGTTCTTCAGCGTTGTTGTCGCCGCTCTGGTGCCGGTGGCCCTGGCCGCCTTTCTGACGATCCCCTTCAATCTGGGCGGACATCCCGGCGAAGCACGTGCAGCGGACGTGTCAGCCGGCCAGCACATGACCTGAGCCGAGCCCCGGCGTCTTGTGGCCTAGACTTCCCCTCAGTCACCCCATCGCCAGCGCGACATGACCCACAGGCCTTGACGAATGAAATACACCGAACTTGCCGACGACCCCGAAGACGCCGAGCACAGCCCCGCCGAGCGCATCGCCGCCGCCTCCCGCAGCACCTGGGTCAGTGTCGGCGTCAATGTGGTCCTGACGATCACCCAGATTGCCATCGGCATCGTGGCCAAGTCCCAGGGCTTGATCGCCGACGGCATCCACTCGCTGTCGGACCTGGTGGCCGACTTCGTGGTGTTGCTGGCCAGCCACCACAGCAAGAAAGATGCGGACGAAGACCATCCCTACGGTCACCAGCGTTTCGAGAACGCCGCATCGCTGGTCCTGGGCACTTTGCTGCTCGTCGTGGGCCTGGGCATGCTGTGGTCTGCGGCACGCAAGCTGGAGTCGCCGGAAACCGTTCAGACCGTCCATGTGATTGCGCTTTGGGTGGCCGGCGGGGCGCTGGTCGCCAAGGAGCTGCTGTTTCGCTACATGCTGGCGGTGGCCAAACGCGTCAAGTCGAGCATGCTGGTGGCCAACGCCTGGCACGCGCGTTCGGATGCGGCGTCCTCGCTGGTGGTCGGCATCGGCATCATCGGCAACCTGGCGGGTTACCCGATCCTGGACCCGATCGCCGCGGCCATCGTGGGCTTCATGGTCACCCGGATGGGATGGAGCTTCAGCTGGGATGCGCTGCACGACCTGATGGACCGCGCGGTGGACGAGCAGGAAGTCGCCGCCATTCGCCGCACCCTGACCGAGACCCCCGGCGTGTGCAATGTGCACGACGTGCGCACCCGCAAGATGGGCGACATGATCGTGGTGGATGCCCACATCGAGGTGGATGCCGACATCAGCGTCGAGGCCGGGCACGACATCGCCGTCGAGGCCCGCCAGCGCGTGCTGCAGCGCCACCGCGTGCTGAACCTGATGACCCATGTCGATCCCTGGCGCCGGCCCGATCTGGATCATGCACCGCGCGCCGGCCCTACGGTAGGCTGATGCCATGGCGCATCGTGCGCCGACGGGGAGGCCCGGTCAGTCCGCCGGCAGGCCGATGAGTTCGAACGAGCGGCGCAGTTGGGTGCTCATCGGCAGGTTCATCCGACCACCGGAGGGCAGCGGCCTCAGGAACCAGCGGTTGTACACAGCAGTGATCTCGCGGCTTTCGGCGAGGGTGCGCAGCGCCCGTTCGACCACGGCCTCGAACGCCGGGTCGTCGCGCGCCAGCATGATGCCGTAGGGTTCGAAGGAAAACAGGTCACCAACCAGGCGCACGTTGGCCGACTTACGCATCTCCACCAGCAACCCGCGCACCAGCACGTCGTCGGCGGCCAATGCGACCGCCGTGCCGGAATCGAGCAACGACAGCGCCTCGCGATAGTCCTGGGCGACGACGAAGCGCGCACCCAGCCGGTGCAGTCGGTCAAGCTCCCGCATCGCGGTCTCGTTGGTCGTGCCATGCACGACGGCAACGGCCTGGCCGCGCAGATCGTTGAAGCGCCGGATCGTGCTGCCACGGGGCACGGCCAGCCGCGTACCGGTGATGAAGATGACCGGCGAGAACGCGACCCGCTGCCGGCGCTCCGCCGTGTTGGTGGTCGCGCCGCACTCCAGGTCGACGGCACCCGATTCGACGCGTTCAATGCGGTCTTGCGGCGTGACAGGCACGTAGTCGATGGCAAGCGGTTTGCCGCCCAGTTCATCGCTGATGGCCGCCACGATCGCTGCACAGAGGTCCAGCGAGTAGCCCACCGGCCTGCCGCCGGCGCCCACATAGGAAAAAGGAACAGCTGCTGCCCGGTAGCCGACCTGCACGCGCCGGGTCTCCTTGATGTGGGCCAGGCGCCCACTCAGTGCTTCGGGCCAGTGCGCGGCGCCATCCGCGGCGGCAACCGGCCCCTCGCCGAACATGAGCAGCAGCGCCAGCAGCGCGGCGAGCCCGTTCTTCATGCCGGTTTCTCCCCAGGAGCCTCCGCCTCGGGTTCGGCCGTGGTCGGCCCGAGCTCACCTTCCCATTTGGCGACGACCGCGGTTGCGATACCGTTGCCGATGACGTTGGTTGCGGTGCGCCCCATGTCCAGGAACTGGTCGATGCCCATGATCAGCAGCAAACCCGCCTCAGGCAGGCCGAACGTGGGCAGCACTGCGGCGACCACCACCAGTGAGGCGCGTGGCACTCCCGCGACGCCCTTGCTGGAGAGCATCATCACCAGCAGCATGGTCATCTGCTGGCCGATCGACATCTCGATGCCGTAGGCCTGGGCGATGAACAGCGCCGCGAAGGCCTGGTAGACCATCGAGCCATCGAGGTTGAACGAATAGCCCAGCGGCAGTACGAGAGCTGTCACGTGCTCTTTGGCGCCGAAGCGTTCAAGCCGTTCCATGAGCTTGGGATAGGCGGCCTCGCTGCTGGCGGTGGTGAAGGCGATCAGCATCGGCTCGCGCACCATGGAGATCAAGGTGAAGACGCGCCCGCGCAGAAAGACGAAGCCGGCAGCGATCAGGACCACCCACAGAACGGCCAGACTTGCGTAGAAGGTGCCGATGAACTTGCCGTAGGTCGCGAGGATGCCGATGCCTTGCGTGGTGATGGCGGCGGCAATGGCGCCGAACACGCCCACCGGCGCAAACATCATCACGAATTCGGTCAGTTTGAGCATCGCGTGCCCCAACTCGTCGACGAAGCGCGTCACGGTCAGCGCGGGCTTGTCCGTCAGCGACGCGAGCGCGACGCCGAAGAAGATCGAGAACACGAGAATCTGGAGGATCTCGTTGGTCGCCATCGCCTCGAAGATGCTGCGCGGGAAGACATGAACGATGAATTCCTTCAGGCTCAGGCCACCGGTCTTGAGGTTGGTCGAGAGGCCCGCGTCGGGCAGCGGCAATCCCAGATTGGCGCCAGGCTGAAAGAAATTGGCCAGCGTCATGCCCAGCGTCAGCGAAACGAGGGATGCGGTGACAAACCAGCCCACTGCCTTCAGGCCAATGCGGCCGACGGTTTTGGTGTCGCCCGTGGCCGCGATCCCCGAAACCACGGTGGCGAACACCAGCGGCGCAATGATCATCTTGATCAGCCGCAGAAAGATGTCGGCGAGGATCGAGAAATAACCGGCAATGCTGGCGGCCGCCGCCGCATCGGCGGCCAGGTTGTTGGCAAGATAGCCAGCCAGTACCCCGGCGACAGCGGCAATGGCAATCAGGATCGTGAGCTTGTTGCGCATGAAATCCCCTTGGCTGGCACCGGCACCGATGCCGGGCTGGATGTTTTCATTCTGCCATAGGGGTGCGGGGATCCTAATGGTCTCGCGGGCTCCTTGCGCGGACATTTGTACTTCACCGTTCCCGTGCAACACAGCAGCCCACGCACATGGCTTTGTGGCGTGCCGGACCGTCGTTTTCGGATGGTGCCATCGAGCCCGGCACCTGCACGGCCGGCGAATACGGAGAGCACCGATTTTGCTCCAAGTCAACTTTCGACCGGTCCACTGGGGAGTACCATGGACTCTGTTTTCGGAGCATCTATCCGACAGGAGGCATCATGAAACGTCGCACCCTGATATGGGCATCCGCATGCACCCTCGCAGTGCCTGGCATTGCGTCCTCAGCCAGCAAGGCGGAATCGCAGGCCGAGGCGCGCAAGGCCGCACAAGAGGCGCTCAGTGCGGTCTACAAGGCGCAGCCCTCGGCGCGCAAGGCCGTTGAGTCCGCTGCCGGTTACGCGGCCTTCAGCAATTTCGGCATGAAGATCCTGATTGCCGGAGGCGGCTCCGGGAAGGGTATTGCCGTCAACAACAAGACCAAGGCGACGACCTACATGAAGATGGCCGAGATTCAGGCGGGCATCGGATTTGGCGTCAAGAAGTTCAAGCTCGTGTGGGTGTTTGAGTCCGCCCAGGCGTTGAATCAATTCGTGAATTCAGGCTGGGAAATCGGTGCTCAGGCCACGGCCGCTGCGAAAAGTGGCGACAAAGGCAGTGCCTATCAAGGCGCGGTCTCGGTGTCGCCCGGGGTCTGGCTCTACCAACTCACGGAAGACGGTCTGGCGCTGGAGCTGACCGCCAAGGGAACGAAGTATTACAAGGACAGTGACCTGAATTGAGAAGGGCGGCATTGGCTCACCTCTGCGGCGCCTGAATCGTTTCCGGTCATCGGCCACGCGCACCGGTGCCCCTTCCAAAGGCCGTATATCGAAGGTTGCCAATCCACCGCCTGCACCTTTTGGGCCGTCCTCGCGCGGGCGCGGCATGGGCCGGACGGTGGCGGATATTGGGCGTCCCCGCGTAGTAGTTAAGGCCGCCGAAGGGATCAAGAACTCACGGAGTATCGGTCGCGCAACTCCCTTTTGAGCACCTTGCCGATGGCGCTTCGCGGCAGTTCAGGCACGAGGTGCAGCGCGCTCAGACGCTGGGTCTTGCCGACGCGCGCGTTCAGCCAGTCTTTCAGGGCCTCGGCCGAGACCGGGTGGCCGTCGCGGGCCACGACAAAGGCCACGGGCGTCTCGCCCCACTCCGGCGAGGGCACGCCGACCACCGCGGCCTCTCCCACCGCCGGGTGCTCGACGAGCTGGGCCTCAAGGTCGCTCGGGTAAATGTTGAAGCCGCCCGAGATGATCAGGTCCTTCTTGCGGTCGAACAGTGTGAGAAAGCCGTCCGCGTCGAAACGGCCGACGTCGCCGGTGCGGATGAAGCGCTTGCCATCCGGCGCAAACCATTCGGCCTCGCGCGTCTTCTCGGGCTGGCCGTGGTAGCCGGTCATCATCCCGCCGGAGTGGCCTACCACCTCGCCCGCCTCGCCGGAGGGCACTTCGACGCCGGCCTCGTCGATCAGGCGCAGGTCATGGCCTTCGGCCGGGCGACCGACGGTGTGCAGCTTGTCGGGGTGGTTGTGGGCTTCCAGGATGAAGGTGCCGCCGCCTTCGGTCAGGCCATAGAACTCCACCAGGCCACCGGGCCAGCGTTTCAGCACGTCGGCCTTCAGCGCGGCATTGAAAGGCGCGCTGGTGCTGAACTTCATGCGGAAGCCGGACAGGTCGTGCACGTCGAAGTCGGGCCTGGCCATCAGCCGCTGGTACTGCACCGGCACGAGCATGGTGTGGGTGACACGGTGGATTTCGGCCAGGCGCAGGTAGGCGGCAGCGTCGAATTTCGGCATCAGCAGCACAGTGCCGCCGAAGGCCAGCGTGGGAAAGAACACCACCAGCGTGGTGTTGGAGTACAGCGGCGTGGACAGCAGCGTGACGGTGTCCGGCCCGTAGCCGTAGGTGGCGCCGCGCGTGACGTGGGCCCAGCGCATGCCGTGCGACTGAACGATGCCCTTGGGCGCGCCGGTGGTGCCGGACGAATAGATGATATTGAATGCCTGCGCGGGCTGCAGGGCGACGGGCGTGGGCTGGGCACCTGGCGCGGCGAGCCAGGATTCCAGCGGCTGGCCGGCGGCGGAACCATCCAGCGCGATGTGGGGAACTTTCCCGGCGCCCGCCTCGCCGACGGTCTCAGCCGCGGCTGCATCGGTGAACAATAGCCGGGCGCCGGCGTCGGCCAGCATGCGCGCCAGGCTGTCGGGCGTGCTGCCGGGGGCCAGTGGCGCCACGACGATACCCGCGCGCAGCGCGCCCAGGAACACAGCGGCGTAGTCGATGGAGGAGGTCGAACAGATCGCGATGGCATCCCCACTCTGCAGGCCGTCGCGCTGCAGTGTGGCAGCGACCCGGTCCATCAGGGCGTCGAGCGTGGCGTAGTTCATGGTGCGGTGGTCGTCGCCTGTGCATTCGACCAGCGCGCGGCGCGTGGGAGCGGCCAGCGCGTGCTCGCGGATCAGGTCGGGAATGGCGCGGAATCCCGGTGGGCTGGTCACTGGATGAGGCAGGGAAAATGTCGTCATGGTGCCGTGCGGAGATGGGAATGCCAAATCATAAGGAAGAGGACGGTGTTTGAGGCGTCCCGAAGGCGATTTGCAAGCTTTTTTGGCACTTTCCCATCGTCGAATGGTCATAGTTAGCTATTAATATGAGAGTGTTTCGGCGGCCGGTGACACGGCTTCCGGTCGTGCCCTCCAGCGCTCAGTCGAGCGTGCGCCGGAACGTCTTCAGCCCCAGCGCCAGCACGGCGGCGGTGAACAGCAGGATCGGCCAGACGTGCGGCCACAACATCTCCACGCCGTTGCCCTTGAGCAGGATGCCACGCACCAGCACCAGGAAATGCGTCAGCGGCAGCACGTTGCCCACCACCTGCGCCCAGCCGGGCATGCCCAGGAAGGGGAACATGAAGCCCGACAGCAGGATCGACGGCAGGAAGAAAAAGAAGGTCATCTGCATCGCCTGCAGCTGGTTGCGCGCCAGCGAGCTGAAGGTGATGCCCAGTGTGAGGTTCGCGCAGATGAAGAGCAGCACCGCGCCGTAGAGCAGCAGCAGGCTGCCGTGCATCGGCACGTCGAAGATCCAGCGCGCCGCCAGCAGGATCAGCGTGACCTGGATCAGGCCGATCAGGATGTAAGGCACGATCTTGCCGGTCATCACCTCGGTGGCCGTGGCCGGGGTGGAGAGCAGGTTCTCGAAGGTGCCGCGCTCGCGCTCGCGCGTCATGGCCAGGCCGGTCATGAGCACCATGGTCATGGTCAGGATCACGCCCATCAGCCCCGGCACGATGTTGTAGGCGGTCAGGCCCTCGGGGTTGTAGCGCCGGTGCACGCGCAGGTCCACCGGCGGCATGGGCGTGCGCTGCAGGCCCGGCAGGTCGGGGGCGAACACGCGCGCGCCAAGCTGGTTCAGCACCGAGATCGCGCCGCTGGCGGCCATCGGGTCGGTGGCGTCAGCCTCCACCAGCAGCGTGGGCGGCTTGCCGCGCACCAGGTCGCGGTGAAATCCCGGCGGAAACGTCACGACGAACTGCACCGCGCCCTGGTCCAGCAGGCGGCCGGCTTCGCGCTCGTCCACGCTGCCGACGATCTTGAAGTAGTCGCTATTGGCCATGGCGGCCACGTAGGCGCGTGCGTACGGCCCGGGGTCGGCCATGACCACGGCGGTGGGCAGGTGCCTGGGGTCGGAGTTGATCGCGAAGCCGAACAGCAGCAGCTGCAGGATCGGCACGCCGATGATCATGCCGAAGGTGAGCCGGTCGCGTTTGAGCTGGATGAACTCCTTGATCAGGATGCCGAGCCAGCGGGAAAGCGAAAAACCGTTCATGGCCTCAGGCGTGCAAGGGGTCCTGGGAGCCCTGCATCAGGTCGATGAAGGCGTCCTCCAGCGAGGGCACCATCGGCGCCATGGCCAGCTCGGTTTCGGCCAGGAAATCCTGCAGGCTGGCCCGCAACTGCTCGCCATCGCGGCCGCTGACATGCAGCGTGGCGCCGAACGTGGCCACCAGGTCCACGCCGGGCAGCGCGCGCAGCGCCGGGCTCAGGCCATGGAGTCCGTTGCCGCTGATCTCCCAGGTGTGCAACCGCTGGCCGGCCACGATCTCGGCCGCCGTGCCCGAGGCCAGCAGGGTGCCCCAGGCGATATAGGCCAGGCGGTGGCAGCGCTCGGCCTCGTCCATGTAGTGGGTGGACACCAGCACGGTGATGCCGGCGGCCGACAGGCGGTGAATCTCTTCCCAGAAGTCGCGCCGGGCTTTGGGGTCCACGCCGGCGGTGGGCTCGTCGAGCAGCAGCAGCCGGGGCTTGTGCAACAGGCAGCCAGCGAGCGCCAGCCGCTGCTTCCAGCCGCCCGAGAGCGTGCCGGCGAGCTGGTCACGCCGTCCCGTCAGGCCGAGTTCGGCGAGTGCCAGCTCCACCGCTTCGCGCCGGTGTTTCATGCCGAACATGCGCGCGATGAAGTCCAGGTTCTCGGCCAGCGTGAGGTCTTCCCAGAGCGAGAAACGCTGCGTCATGTAGCCCACCTCACGCTTGATGGCGGCGCTCTCGCGCAGCACGTCGCGGCCCAGGCAGGTGCCTTCGCCGCTGTCGGGCGTCAGCAGCCCGCACAGCAGGCGGATCGAGGTGGTCTTGCCGCTGCCGTTGGGGCCGAGGAAGCCGAAGATCTCGCCCTGATGCACCTGCAGGGCCAGGTCTTTCACGACGTGCTTGGTGCCGAAGCGCTTGTTGATGCCCCGCACATCGATGACCAGCGGCGCCGTCACGGGCTCAGTTCTCCACCAGGCGCACATCCACCGGCAGGCCCGGGCGCAGCGTGGGCGCCTGTTCAGGCGCGGCGGCGGCCTCGACCCGGAACACCAGCTTCTCCCGGCTGCCCCGGCTGTAGATGACCGGCGGTGTGTACTCGGCCTGCGGCGCGATGAAGTCGATCGTGGCGCGAATCGGTTGGGCGCAGCCGTCGCAGCGGGCCTCGACCGTCTGCCCCGGCTTGAGCGTGGCGACCGCAGTCTCGGGGACGAAGAAGCGCACGCGCCGGCGCGCGTCCGGAAGCAGGCTGGCCACGGGCGCGCCTGCGGCCACCCATTCCCCCGGGCGGTAGTAGGTCTCTGTGATCTCTCCGTGCGAGGGCGCTCGAACCACCTTGCGGTCCACCTGCCACTGGCGCTGGGCCACCTGGGCCACGGCGGCTTCGGCCTCGGCCTGTGCGGCGCGCACCTCGGGCTCGCGCCCCACGGTGATGCGGGTGGTGGCGAGCTCCTGGCGCAGGGATTCGACCTGGGCGGCATCACGGGCTTTCGCGGCACGCACTTCGTCCACGCGGGCGTCTGACACAAACTTCGAAGCGGCCAGCGCCTGTGCCTGTTCCAGCTGGCGCGTGGACAAGGCCAGCCCAGCCTGTGCCACCCGCAACTGGGCTTCGATGGCCGCCACTTCGCTCGGGCGGCGCGGTTCACTGAGGTTTCGCACTTTTTGGCGGGCCGAATCGGCACGGGCTTCGGCTTCGCGCAGACCCTGCTGCTCCGGCACAGCCTCGACCGAAAAAACCGGCGCGCTGGCGGCCACGCGGCTGCCGCGCGCCACCGGCAAGGTGTCGAGATAGCCGCCCAGCGGCGCGGCCAGGTACATCCATTCGCCTTCGATGTAGCCTGCGTAGCTGCGGTCGGGCGCCGGGTTGCAGCCGGCGAGCAGGACTGCCAGCAGGGTGGTGGCCACCGTCGGCAAGCAGAGGGTTCGCGTGAGGTTCGGGGTCATGAGCGTGCCGGCCGGGCGCCGTGGGGGCGAACCCGTATCGCACATTGTGTCACGGGCTGCTTCGGGGGCCAGAAACAGCATTCGGGAGGCATTTTGGCGTCATTTTGGCATTTTCCCAGCGCCGGATGGCCATGGAAAGCTATCAAAACAGGAGTCTACTTTTGCCGGTCAGGGCCAGGCCATCGTGGCCAGCCCGGCCGCCATCGCCAGCCCGTGCAGGCTGGCCGCCGCAATCGTCAGGGCGATGGCCGGTCGCAGGCGCTGCGGCGCGGCGGCGTGGCGCCACAGCAGCCCGGCTGCCGCCAGCGACAGCGGTAGCGACACCAGGCCCCACATCGCAGCTCGCGGCGTGATCAGCAGCCAGACGCTCGTCGCCAGCCAGCTGTGCGCCAGCAAGGCCAGTCCCAGGTAGAACCCGGCGGCCGGAATCGGCCCGAGACGGACCACGAGCGTGCGCTTGCCCACCCGTGCGTCCGGCTCGGCGTCGGGGAATCCGTTGATCAGCAGGATGTTGGCGAGCAACAGGGCCAGGCTGACCGCGGTGGCGGCCGTGATGACCGAAAAATGCCCGCGCTGGGTGTAGTCCGCGCCGAGCACCACCAGCCACCAGGCCAGCGCCACGGCCGCTTCGCCCAGGCACCGCGACATCAGGGCCAGCGGCGGCGCCGAATACGCCCAGGCCAGGAACAGGCCAGCCGCGCCGATGGCCAGCAGGCCGGGGCCGCAGAGAACCGCCAGCCACAGCCCGAGGGGAATCAGCGCCAGCAGCAGGAAGGCTGCCCAACGGCCGGTGTCCGCCACACTGACCGCCCCGTTCTGGATCAGCCGCGAACCGCCGGTGAACGGGAACAGGCCCTGGTCGTTGGCCGCATCCGCGCCGTTGCGGGCATCGAAGTAGTCGTTGAGCACGTTGGCCCCGGCGTGCGCCACCAGGGCCAGCAGCAGGGTGGCCAGTGCGCGAGGCACCTTCAGGCCACCGGTGCAGACAGCCGCCGTCGACAGGCCGAGCAGGCAGGCCACCGCTGTCACGGTGAGAAAGGCCGGGCGGGTCATGCGCAGCAACAGGCGCCCGTCGCGTGGGGGCGTCGGCGTGCCGGGGGGTGGCGGCGTCAAGGGGGCCATGCGTCATTCTGGACCGGCCTGGCCACAGGCGCTCTGCGCTGGCGCAGGAACCGGCGCCGGCGTTTTCCGCTTGCCCGCTGCAATCGATCACATTAGAATTACGTTTAGGATAATCAATTTACCAATAGTAAATCGCCAGATCCGACCCCGGAGCAGACGTTGCGAGGGCCGGGATCCAAGCGGTTGACCACCAGGAGACAGGCCCATGGGGACCTACACGTACCCGAAATTTCCCTACACCGCCCCGGCCGACCTGCTGGCCGGCGCCCCGCAGCGCCGTCCGCTGATCATCGTGGGCGCCGGGCCGGTCGGTCTGGCAGCGGCCATCGACGCACGGCTCAAGGGCCTGCCGGTGCTGGTGTTCGACGACGACGACACCGTGTCGATCGGCTCGCGCGCCGTCTGCTACGCCAAACGGGCGCTCGAAGTGCTCGACCGCCTGGGCGTGGGTGACCCGCTATGCGAAAAGGGCGTGAGCTGGAACGTGGGGCGCACCTTCTTCCGCGAGAAGGAGGTGTATCGCTTCGACCTGGTGCCCGACGCCGGCCACAAGCGCCCCGGCATGATCAACCTGCAGCAGTACTACCTGGAAGAAGTGATGGTGGCCCGTGCCCTGGAACTGGGCGCCGACATCCGCTGGCGTTACAAGGTGGTGGGTGTGCGCAACGAGCCGGACCACGTCAGCCTGCGCGTGGACACCCCTGACGGCACCTTCGACATCGAGGCTGACTGGCTGATCGTGGCCGACGGCGCGCGCAGTCCGATCCGCAACATGCTGGGCCTGGAGATCGAGGGCCGCATCTTCATGGACCGTTTCCTGATCGCCGACGTGATCATGAAGGCCGACTTCCCCGCCGAGCGCTGGTTCTGGTTCGACCCGCCGTTCCACCGCAACCAGAGCGTGCTGCTGCACAAGCAGAGTGACAACGTCTGGCGCATCGACTTCCAGCTCGGCTGGGATGCCGACCCCGAGGAAGAAAAGAAGCCCGAGAACGTCATTCCCCGCCTCAAGGCCATGCTGGGCGACGAGCGCCCATTCGATCTGGAATGGGTCAGCATCTACACCTTCCAGTGCCGGCGCATGAAGGACTTCCGCGCCGGGCGCGCGCTGTTCGTGGGCGATGCGGCGCACCAGGTGTCACCCTTCGGTGCTCGCGGCGCCAACTCGGGCTTCCAGGACACCGACGAACTGATCTGGAAGCTGCAGCTCGTGATGGACGGCAAGGCGCCCGAGGCGCTGCTCGACACCTACAGCGCCGACCGCACCTTCGCCGCCGACGAAAACCTCATGAACTCCACGCGCTCGACGGATTTCATCACACCGAAAAGCCGCGTCAGCAAGGTCTTTCGCAATGCGGTGCTGGACCTGGCGCAGGACCATCCGTTTGCGCGCCGGCTGGTGAACTCCGGCCGGCTGTCGGTGCCGGCCTTCCTGACGAAATCGGCCCTGAACACGCCCGACAGCGACAGCTTCGCCGGCGACATGGTGCCCGGCGCGCCGATGGACGATGCCCCAATCCAGCGGGCCGGCCAGGACGCCTGGCTGCTCGACCAGCTCGGCAACCGGTTCCAGCTGCTGGTGTTTGCCGACAGCGCGGGTGCGGTGGATGCGGCGACGCTGGCGCAGTTCAAGTCGCTCGCCGGCGATGCCATCGCCGTGGAGCCCGTGGTCGTGACGCCATCGGGTGGCCAGATCGACGGTGTCACCGTGCTGGCCGACTCCCAGGGCCTGGTGGCCCGCCGCTACGACGCCAAACCCGGCACCGCCTACCTGGTCCGCCCGGACCAGCATGTGGCCGCGCGCTGGCGCGCCTTTGATCCCCCCCGAGTGCGCGCCGCCGTCGCCCGCGCAACCTGCAACGCCTGAGCCCCAAGGAACCTGCCATGCCCCTGCAACTCCAGCCCAACCTCAAGGAACCCGGTCAGCGCTATTTCCGCGAATTCTCGCCGGGCGACGACTTCTATGAAGCGCTGATCGAGACCCATCGCGACCTCAGCGACGAGCAGAGCGAGGCCCTGAACGCCCGCCTGATCCTGCTGCTGGCCAACCACATCGGCGACATCGCCGTGCTGCGCGAAGCCCTGGCCCTGGCGCGCCGAAACGTTTAGGCCGAAACTTCCTGTTCCATCCATCCAATATCCTGGAGACAGACATGCAAATCACCAAGATCCACCACGTCGCCTACCGCTGCAAGGACGCCAAGGAAACCGTGGAGTGGTACGTCAAGCACCTGAACATGAAGTTCGTGCTGGCCATCGCCGAAGACCAGGTGCCGTCCACGCACGCACCCGACCCGTACATGCACCTGTTCATGGATGCCGGCCAGGGCAACGTGCTGGCCTTCTTCGAGATCCCGAACTCGCCGCCGATGGGTCGCGACGAGAACACCCCGGAATGGGTGCAGCACATTGCCTTTGAGGTGGACAGCGTGAAGACGCTGGAGGAAACCAAGGCGCGCCTCGAAGCGTCGGGCATCCCGGTGGTCGGCCTCACCGACCACACCATCTTCAAGTCAATCTACTTCTTCGATCCGAACGGCCACCGTCTCGAATTGGCCGCCAATACGGGCACGCCCGACATGTACCGCAAGCTCGACGAAGTGAAATGGGACATGCTCGAAGAATGGAGCAAGACCAAGCGCGCACCCAAGCACGCCGCCTGGATGCACGAAAAAGAATTCGGCTGAGTTCGAAAGCCCGGGGTCAGGGCTTGAGCGTCGCGTCCTCAATCAGCACCTTGTAGGTGTAGCCCGCACCGAAATCCTTGTTCGTGCGCACCACGCCCGAGACGGTGACCACATCGCCGACCTTGGCCTGCGCCTGCGTCGTGACGAGGATGTCATTCGTTTCCTTGGCCGCATCGCCGGAGCCATCGCGCAGGTGGACCCAGTTCTTGCCCATGATGGCCGGGTTGAACTTGACGACCTGGCCGGCAACCACCACGGGCTTGTCCTTCAGTTCGGCAGATTTGGTGTGGACTTCAGCCACGGTGCGCGCGTTGGCGCCACTCGCCTTGGGCACCTTGATCGGCGCCGTCGCGGCAGTTACCGCCTGGGGTGCGTTTGCATGCGCCGAGGCAAACTCTTTGCCCCCGGTTCCAGCCAGGGTGCCGAACACGATGGTCGGGAAGGTCTTTTTCAGCACCTTGCTCTCGAAATTCTTCATGACCGACGGATTCTCGATGGTCACTTTCGCGCCCACCTTGACCGGTGCCTTGCTGACAGCTGCCCAGGTCTCGCCATCCCGGGTCTTCAGGCGCAGGTAGGTGTAGATGTCGACGTCCTTGACCTCAAGGACCTCGCCGCTCACGACGTTGGACGCCTTGGCGGAGGGGGTCGGGGCATCAGCCGCCCACGCCAGAGTCGGAAGGGAAACGGCAACAGACAGGCAGAGCGCCAGCAGGATTTTCATGAATAGGAGCCTTGAGTCACGGGTGAGGCGAGCTTACCAGCAAGCCTCCCCTAGGCTACGGCATGGAGGTGACGTAGGCGACGACCGCATCAATGTCGGCATCGGTCATCAGCTTGGTGTTGGCGGCCATGAGCGGATCGGTGCGCACGCCCTGGCCCACGCGGTAGCGTTTGAGTGTGACCGTCAGGTACTCGGGCTGCTGCCCGGCGACGCGGGCGAATTTTTCGCCACCACGCCCGTCTTCGCCATGGCAGCGGAAGCAGGTCTTGCCGTAGTACTCCTTGCCACGTGCCACCAGCGCCGGCTTGGTGGGAGGCTTCGGGGTGACGGGCTGGGCGGCATAGAACAGCACCATCCCGACCTTCTCATCGGCGGTCATGGCCTTGATCATGCCTTCCATGAACTCGTTGCGACGGCGCCCGTCCGCAAACTGGCGCAGCTGTTCCAGCAGGTAGGCCGGGTTCTGTCCGGCCAGGTTGGGCGTGTCGGCCTTGGGGCTGTTTCCGCCTTCACCATGGCAGTTGGCGCAGAAGGCGGCCACCTTGCGGCCAGTCTTGAAGAGGGATTCGTTGAGTTTCGGGTCGCTTTGGGCAGCCTGAAGTCTGGCACTCAGGTCGACGTCGCCGGTCGTTTTGGCCGATTGCGCATGCGCCGGTGCTGTCGCAAACAGTGAAGACACGGCGGTAAGCAGAAGGGCGGAGACTTTGTTTGCCATGGCCATAACCCGATTGAGGAAAGGGATATTTTATTCCGTGCAGGCGACCGATCGTCGCGTTGTTCGATCGGGCTTCAGAGCATGAACGGCACCACCAGCTGCCGTTGCGTTCCGAGCCCTTGCACACCCAGCGTCAGGACATCCCCTTTTTTCAGGAACAGGGGTGGCTTCATGCCCATGCCCACTCCCGGCGGGGTGCCGGTGGTGATCACGTCGCCCGGCATCAGGGTCATGAACTGGCTGACGTAGCTGACGACCTTGGCGACGCTGAAGATCATGGTGCGGGTGTTGCCGGTCTGCATGCGGCGGCCGTTGAGGTCCAGCCAGAGATCCAGCCGTTGCGGATTCGCGATCTCATCCCGCGTCACCAGCCAGGGGCCGATGGGGCCAAACGTGTCGCAGCCTTTTCCCTTGTCCCAGGTGCCGCCGCGCTCGATCTGGAAGGCTCGTTCGCTGACGTCGTTGACCACGCAGTAGCCGGCCACATGCGACAGCCCATCCTTTTGCGGCACATGGCGGGCCTGTGCGCCGATCACCACCCCCAGCTCGACTTCCCAGTCCGACTTTTTCGAGCCCTTGGGCAGCATGACGGGATCGTCCGGTCCCTGGATGCAGCTGGTTGCTTTCATGAAAACAATGGGCTCGGCCGGGATC